>RFZR01000053.1 GCA_009920595.1 Alphaproteobacteria bacterium
GCATACCATTCGGGTTCTGCATATTCTTTGCCTTCGGTGATACCGAGGAGATATCCTGTGCCAGCGATGACAATGAAAAGATTATAACCAACTACAACAAACCACGGCGACAGATCGCCCGCTAAACGAGCCTGACAGGTGCGTTGAACGACATAAAGTGAAGTTGCAAGAAGTACATTGCCACCAAAAGCAAAAATCACAGCGGACGTATGCAGCGGGCGAAGGCGACCAAAACTTGTCCAAGGCAAATCGAAATTGAGAAACGGGTAGGCTAATTGCAGCGCAATGATGAGGCCAACTGTGAATCCTGCAACACCCCAAAACAAAGCTGCAAGTGTGGCGAATTTCACCGGCCCGAAATTATAATTGGGTTTGCCGTCGATTATCTCAGGCGTTTCGACTTCCCGCGCGTAATAGCGATTGATGATGGTAAAAACAGCAGCCACGCCGGAAGCCGCGAAGATATAGGCGTGAAACGCATATTCGGGCGTATAGGCTTTTGCCGCTACGATGAGAGCGCCAAGCGCGAAGGCGGCCGAAAGAAGCGCAAGCGCCATTTCGCCAAGCCTCATTTTTTTATGAGAAGCGATATCCATAATGTCCCACCTGTCTGGGGGCCGGATTCTCACTTGTCGGAAGTTTTCGCGGATCGACCCCAGCTCACAATCGCGAGCTCTGCGGCAGCTGACATTGACGCAGATCAAAAACAGCCGAAGAGATTATGAGACGAAGGTCGAAGGTAGGTTTCTTCGCGTTGTCAAAGTGCCAATGCGTCGAAGTAGTTCTGATCTACGAAACGGATGCCATCAGGCACGATCACGAGTTTACGATCGCGCTGCATCTGATTGATCACACGGCTCACAGTCTCAATGGTCAGCCCCAGATAATCGGCGATGTCTTGGCGTCCCATGGGGAGGCGGATCAGGCCCGGCTCATGCCCCGCAATGCGCGACCATCTTTTTTTCATCTCGACAAGAAAACTGGCGAGCTTTTCTTCCGCCGTCAGCCGACCGAGGAGAACCATATGATCCTGCGCCATATTGAGATCATGGGACGCAAATTCGTGCATTTTTTTGATTAACTGCGGATTTTTATCAGCAAAAGCCTCAAAAACGGATCGCCTGAAGCGGCAAGCCACCACGGGCGTTACGGCTTCTGCGCTATAGCGCCACGTTTTCTCCAAAGAGAGCCCGAGAAAATCGCCGGGCAAGGCAAAACCTGTAACCTGCCGCCGCCCGTCGGGGAGAGAGCGGATTAAACGGGCGACCCCAGCAGTCAGATTAAAGACAGAAGACGCTTCATCTTCCTCATGAAACAGCACGACCCGCTCATCGAATACCGAATCTGAGGCTATGTCTTCAAGCTGGGTGAGCTCTTCAGCATCAAGTGCCTGACAAATACTTAAATGGCGCACGCCACAAAAACGGCACTCGTCGCCCCGAGACCGGAGCGCGCAGCCGGAATGGCCGTCATGGTCGGAAAGCCGAGCAGTGTTGTCCATCTGAAGTCTAGTCTTCTCTATTTGTGCTCACCCTATCAGATAGACCGCTTGTTAGACAGGGGGGGTAACCCGCTCCTCTCGCATGGCTTGGAAGATTTAGGGTCAGCCGCTTGTCAAAATAGAATAAAAATTCTAAAAAGAATAAAAATTCTATTCTTATGGACTCGGGCCCGTTTTCTTATGGCAATGGCACACCCCCCGCATGATTATGCCGAGCTCAAAGACCGCCTCGTCCATGAGGGCGAAGCTTTGCCGCGTCGATTGAAACAGGTTGCAGCGGCGCTTTTGAAAAATCCGGATGAAATTGCCCTTTCAACCGTCGCTCAGCTTGCCGAAAAAATGGATGTACAACCGTCAACCCTTGTGCGTTTTGCGCAAGTTTTAGGGTTTCGCGGATTTTCTGACCTTCAATTATTATTTCGCAATCGGCTACGCGAAAGCTCGGCAGATCACCGCGCGCGGCTCAAAACACTCACCCAAAAAGGAACAGCAAGACTATTCGATGAGTTTGCCGAGGCCACCATCGCTTCTTTTGAGTTGGCGCGTCAAACTCTAGATCCAGAACGAATAGACGCGGCCGTTCAAAGCCTATCCGATGCGGATACAATCTATCTGGTTGCGAGCGGACGCACTTTTCCTGCCGCGACTTATGCGGCCTATGCCTTCGGGGCTTTAGGCATAAAAGCGGTACTGGTTGATCAAGTCGGCGGATTAGGACGAACACAGATGGCCACCGCCTCGCAAACCGACCTTGTTCTCGCCATCAGCTTCGCCCCTTACGCGCCGGAAACACTGAACTTAATCGACGCCGCGCGCATGAGCGGAACACCGATTGTCGCGATAACAGACCATGTTATGTCACCTCTCGCGTCCGCTTCAGATATTTGGCTCGAACTCGCCGAAGCTGATTATGCGTCCTTTCGATCGCTTTCCGCGACATTTGCGCTCATCATGACGCTTTCTGTTGCAGTTGCTAAAAAACGAGGCTTGGAAAAGCCTGTAAGTTCATGAACAGAGTATGCGTAATCAAATTTAACTCCTCACAATGAGCCCAACACGATGAGACAAGATCGCGCATCCACACCACTTCCTGATGAAGACTCTGCCAAGGATTTTCCCCTCCGCGAAGACATCCGTCTTTTGGGAAGACTGCTCGGCGAAACCATTCATGATTGTGATGGAGAACAAATTTTCTCGATCGTCGAAATCATTCGTCGTACGTCAATTCAGTTTCATAAAAGTAATGATCTAGCCGTTCGTGCCGATCTTGAATCGATTCTTGATAATCTTTCACCCGATCAATCCGCAAAAATTATTCGGGCCTTCAGTCATTTCTCGCATCTCCTCAACCTTGCTGAAGATCAGCACCACATCAGAAGAAATCGTGCGCATGAGATTGCTGGATCACCTCCGCGTAAGGGAACTTTCTTGAACGTTCTGGCCATGGCCAAGAAGTTCGGAATTGCAAAAAATGACCTTTTTGATTTCTTTGATAAAGCGCTTGTAAGCCCCGTTCTGACAGCGCACCCGACTGAAGTGCGTAGAAAAAGTACGATGATGCGCGAAATCGAGATTGCTACTTTGCTTGATCGCCGCGATCGGATTATTGCAACGCCTGCCGAACGCGCGCGTATCGAAGAAGATATACGCCGCAATATCGTAACCTTGTGGCAAGCTAGTCTGCTTCGCTATACAAAACTGACCGTTCTTGATGAAGTACGGAATGGACTTTCTTATTATGATTATACGTTTTTGAATGAAGTACCTGATCTCCATTCCATGATTGAGAGTCATATCCATGACTATGATAAAAAATCACCAACGAAACCGATAAAAACATTTTTGAAAGTCGGCAGTTGGATCGGGGGCGACCGCGACGGCAATCCTTATGTCGACGCTCAGGTTCTTCAAGATACATTCAATGAGCAGTCTGCCCTGATTTTTGACTATTATCATCGTGAAATCGACGCTCTTTCCTTCGAAATACCGCTTCATGACGGTTTTATAGCTGTGCCTGAAACGGTCATGAAACTTGCAGCGGAAGCAAAGGACCGATCTGTTCATCGCGAACGCGAACCCTATCGTTTGGCACTTTCGCGTATCAAAGAAATTCTAAAAGAAACTCAGAACTCCCTGTATGATTTTTCAAAATCAAATGATGTGACCTATAAAAACGCCCAAGCCTTCCTTGATGACCTAAATATCTTGGATCAAGCTTTGCGACAGAGTGGCATTAATATCATCGCCGATGGA
Organism: Alphaproteobacteria bacterium; assembly: GCA_009920595.1. Classification (GTDB taxonomy): domain Bacteria; phylum Pseudomonadota; class Alphaproteobacteria; order Rhizobiales; family Beijerinckiaceae; genus CAIUPE01. The sequence continues at coordinate 3,755 of RFZR01000053.1, forward strand.
CGTATGCGCAAATTACGGCGCGCGGTTGATTGTTTTGGTTTCCATCTTGCCACCGTTGATTTGAGACAGAATTCGCAAGTATATGGACGCGTTATTGCCGAGCTTCTTGAAGCGGTCTATCCCGGCACCAATTATGAGAAACTCAGCGAAGATGAAAAGATAAAGATTCTCTCAGCGGAATTGACGACCGCACGTCCGCTGATGTCAGAGCATTTAGATTATTCTGAAGAGACGCGAAAGGAAATCAAGATTTTCCGTGTTGCGGCCAAGCTTATTGATATTTTTGGCCCGCAAGCCATCGAAAATATGATTATTTCAAAAGGAGAATCCGTTTCAGATCTTCTCGAATTAGCGTTGCTCAACAAAGAAGTTGGACTCATTGATCATAAAGGTCGTTCGAAGATCAATATTGTTCCCCTTTTTGAAACCATAGACGATTTACAACGTTGCGCCGATGTCATGGATCGGGCCTTCTCCCTGCCAATCTATCGGCGGCTTCTTGAGAGCCGGGATAACCTTCAAGAGGTGATGCTCGGTTATTCTGACTCCAATAAGGATGGCGGTTTTGTTACTTCTGGATGGGAACTGTATAAAGCCGAACTGAGACTAATTGAGATTTTTCAAAAGCATAAAATTTCGTTGCGGTTGTTTCATGGGCGCGGCGGATCTGTGGGTCGTGGTGGCGGTCCAAGCTATGACGCGATTCTGGCTCAACCCCAGGGCGCAGTCGATGGATCAATCCGTATCACGGAGCAGGGCGAGATTATCGCCTCGAAATATTCTAATCCGGAAGTGGGCCGAAGAAATCTTGAAATTCTTGCGGCGGCAACACTTGAAGCTTCGCTCGTTCATTCCGATCAACCGCGACCAAAACCTGAATATCTGGCCGCAATGGATGAAATCTCCGAACATGCCTTCCGCGCCTATAGAGGATTGGTTTATGAGACGGAAGGTTTTCTTGATTATTTCTGGAACGCCACAGTCATCAATGAAATCGCAACGTTGAATATCGGCTCTCGCCCTGCGTCACGAACAAAGTCGCGGCGGATCGAGGATCTGCGTGCTATTCCATGGGTGTTCAGCTGGGCGCAGTCTCGTCTCATGTTGCCTGGATGGTATGGCTTCGGCAGTGCCATCAATGCCTATCTGAAAACCCATGGCGAACAGGGTTTAAAGACGCTTCAGACGATGGCTGTTATATGGCCTTTCTTTAAGACGCTTCTTTCAAATATGGATATGGTTCTCTCAAAGAGCTCGATTGCTATTGCGTCTCGCTATGCGGAACTTGTTCCTGACAAAAAACTTCGTGAAGATATTTTCGGTCGTATCGAGGCAGAATGGCATGAAACCATTCGCAATCTCTTGGCTATTACAAATAAGAAAACATTGCTCGCCGATAATCCGCTTCTTGCGCGATCAATTCGAAATCGGTTTCCGTATCTTGATCCGCTGAATCATCTTCAAGTCGAACTTCTAAAGCAGCAACGCCAGGAAGCCGGCAAAAATCATGTGCTCGAAGGAATTCAACTCACCATCAATGGCATCGCCGCTGGGCTTCGTAACAGCGGTTAAACGATCACGAGCTTCATAGGTATAAGACTCATGGCACAATCCAAAACACTCGATCTCATCGCCATCGGTCGGTCGTCGGTTGATCTCTATGGTCAGCAGGTTGGCGGCCGCCTTGAGGATATGGCCAGTTTTTCAAAAGCCGTTGGCGGGTCTCCGACAAATATTGCGATCGGAACCGCGCGGCTTGGTTTGAAGAGCGGGCTCATTACCCGTGTTGGTGATGAACATATGGGACGTTTTATCCGCGAGCAATTGGAACGGGAAGGTGTCGACGTCTCCGGTGTTCATACGGACAAAACGCGACTAACGGCACTCGTGTTGCTTGGTATTCGCGATGATAAATCCTTCCCCTTGATTTTCTATCGTTCCGATTGCGCGGACGCCGCGCTGGATGAGAGTGATATCAAGGAAGACTATATCGCTTCGGCAAAATCCATTGTCGTAACGGGAACGCATTTCGCTAATGCTCATAATGCCGCAGCCCAAAAACTGGCGATGAAATTTGCCAAAAAACATGGTGCTAAAATCGTCTTTGATATTGATTATCGTCCTAATCTCTGGGGCCTCGGTGGCCATGATGCCGGCGAGGAACGCTATATTAAATCAGGCGACGTGACGGCGCATCTTACTCCCATTCTCGGTGAATGTGATTTGATTGTCGGCACGGAAGAAGAGGTGATGATTGCCGGCGGTGAAGATACACCACTCGCTGCATTAAAAGCCATCCGTGCTAAATCCTTGGCGATGATTGTCATGAAGCGGGGTCCTATGGGCTGCGTTGTGTTCCCTGCTGATATTCCTGATGACATCGAAAAAGGACTGAAGGGTCCCGGCTTTCCCGTTGAAGTCTATAATGTGTTAGGCGCCGGTGATGCATTTATGTCCGGCTTCTTGCGAGGTTGGCTCCGTGGTGAACCCATAGAGACCTGTTGCTCTTATGCCAATGCGGGCGGCGCATTCGCTGTGTCGCGCCTATTGTGCTCTGCTGAATATGCGACATTCACCGAGATGCAGCATTTCATAAAATATGGTGCTGAAACACGCGCTGTGCGCCATGACACTGCTCTCACACATCTACACTGGACGACGACACGCGACGCAGTAACGTCTTATAAAAAAGCTGATCGTATCTTCGCGTTCGCCATTGATCATCGCGCGCAACTCGAAAAAATAGCTGATGATTGTGCCGCGCCGCGTGAAAACATAAAAAAATTCAAATTACTCGCACTTGATGCGGCGCTTTCTGTCGCAAAAGGACAAAAGGGTTATGGCATGTTGCTTGACGGTACCTATGGCCGTGAAGCTCTCTTTAAAGCGACCGGACATAATCTTTGGATCGGACGACCCGTTGAGGCGCCCGGTTCAAGACCGCTTGATTTTGAAGGCGGTGGTTCACTGGCTGCAAAGCTTATTGAATGGCCTACCAATCATATCATCAAATGTCTCTGCTTTTATCATCCTGATGATTCTGTTGATCTTAGAGAAAAGCAAGATCGTGAATTACTGAGGTTGCATGATGCCGCACGAAAGCTGGGCCGTGAGCTCCTTATCGAGATCATATGCGGTAAACATGGCGTACTAAAAGATGACACGACCGCATCTGTAATCGATCATCTCTATCAATTAAAAATCAAACCGGATTGGTGGAAACTCGAAGCGCAGCCAAGCCATCAAGCATGGATCCAGATCGAAAAGACAATTGCGAATAATGATCCCCTGTGTCGTGGGATCATGGTGCTTGGCCTTGATGCGCCTGAAAGCCAGTTAATCGATGCTTTTCGTCTCGCAAAATCACATCATCTGGTGAAGGGCTTCGCGATCGGACGAACCATTTTTGCCGAGCCGGCTCGGCAATGGCTTGCAAACAAAATTACGGACGCTCAAGCGGTTGATGCGATGGCGCAATCATTCTCACGTCTCGTTACGGCTTGGGAAAAAATTTGAAATTCCGTTAAGAGGTCAAACGATAAGGAAGCGTTTCATGTCTGATCTTCTCATTCATTCGTCAAAGCCTGATACTCGCGGACGCGTCATTTCAGTGACTCCAGAGTCAGCGCACTGGCACTATGTAGGCTTTGAAGTCTTTCATCTTACAGGAGGCCAAGAGCTGAGCGAGATCACAGGCTTGAATGAGCTTTGCCTTGTCATCCTTTCTGGTAAAGCAGAGATCTCAATTAATCAAAAATCTTTTGGCGTGCTCGGTGATCGTAATCATGTTTTTGAAGGCCTGCCTTGGTCCGTCTATGCGCCCTGTCAATCGACCTTTAAAGTGAAAGCGGTAACGGATTTGGAGCTTGCGATTTGTAAAGCACCTGCCAAACAGGCGCTTGAACCGCGCGTGATCGCGCCAACAGACATTGCGCAAGAAACGCGCGGACAAGGAACGAATATTCGTTATGTTCGCAACATTCTTCCCGACACGTCACCTTATGCTGAAGCGCTTCTGGTTGTTGAAGTGATCACACCGGGCGGTCATTGGTCGTCCTATCCCCCGCATAAACATGATACGGATAATTATCCGCACGAAACCTATCTTGAAGAGACTTATTATCATCGCCTCAATCCACCGAGCGGCTTTGGCTTTCAACGCGTCTATACCGATGATGGCACGCTTGATGAAAGTATGGCGATTCGTGATGGCGATGTCGTTTTAGTGCCAAAAGGGTTCCATCCTGTCGCAGCGCCGCACGGATTTGATCTTTATTATCTTAATGTCATGGCGGGCCCCAAGAAATCATGGAAATTCACCATGTCAAAAGACCATAGCCATATTGGATGGACCTCAACGCCAGCCCGTTAGCGCTTGCGTTCAAGCCTCGAGGCGGCGTATGGACAATTTAAATAGAGTCAAAGCGTAAATTCGGGAGATGATGTGATGGTTCAGGAACTCACCCACTATATTGGCGGAAAACATGTGAAGGGCACTTCGGGTCGGTTTGCCGATGCATTTTGGCCAATGACCGGCGAAGTCGCCTCAAAAGTTCCGCTCGCTTCAAAAGCCGAAGTTCGCGCTGCTGTCGAGAATGCGAAAGCCGCACAACCCGCTTGGGCCGCGACCAATCCGCAGCGTCGCGCGCGCGTGTTGATGAAATTTCTTGAACTTGTTCATGCCGAATATGACTCGCTTGCTGAAATTCTCGCGAAAGAACATGGCAAGACGCTTGCTGATGCGAAGGGCGATATTCAACGCGGGCTTGAAGTTGTTGAATTCTGTATCGGCGCACCGCATATGCTCAAAGGCGAATACACTGATGGCGCCGGCCCGGGCATCGACATGTATTCTCTGCGTCAACCCCTTGGTGTTGTCGCGGGCATTACACCTTTTAATTTCCCTGCGATGATTCCTCTCTGGAAATGCGCGCCCGCGATTGCTTGTGGCAATGCCTTTATCCTAAAGCCCTCTGA
>RFZR01000054.1 GCA_009920595.1 Alphaproteobacteria bacterium
TTTCACCAGAATCCGCGTTTGTTACAATCGAGTTTGTATTGGTGGTTGTCACAGTTCCATTCTGGGCTGTGGTGACCGTAACCTTGTCCCCTGCTGTTCCCGTTCCTTTAATCTGGTTTGTCTCCGCTGATCCGGTCGAAGCCGGTCCGGTATAAGCAAAATCGCCTGCGTAAGCCGCCAAGGGCATCAACAACAAACCACCGCTGATGATCGTGCTCGTCAGGAGACGCCGAGTGATTGCGGAGGAACGCGCAAAGCGTGGAAAACAAATGCCACGATGCCGGGCCACAAAGATCAGTTCAAAATCCATTACAACCCCAAAAACCTGTCAGCAGGAGAAGGAACGCACAACCAATTTTGGAACAACCATTTTTGGAACAACAAAGACGCAAAAGCGAAGGTGAATGACCTTGCGTCATTTAAACTTACAAAGTGATCAGACACTCTTCAGCGATCAGACACTCTTCAGCGAACAATCTCACTCATAACAAAGCCGAGAATCGCGTTCACTTGTCTGTACACACTTAAAAAAAGCTACGATATACAATGACGTAACGTCAATTAAGAAGTAATCATTTGCTTAATTTTCTAAAGGTTTTGCAACTACTGATTGTATTTATGGTGAGTCAGTTTATTCGCGTGTAGGCTATGCGTGACGAGACAATAAAGAAGCCGCCTTTCGGCGGCTTTTTTGTTTTCTGTGTCTTGGTGAAGCCGCCCTTCGCGACGCGCCTTTATGCCGGTCCGGCATAGGCCTTCACCGTCTCGACAAATTTTCCAATCGAGATCGGTTTGGAGAGATAGGCCTCGCAGCCCTTCGAGCGAATGCAAAAGCCGTGACCGCGACGATGGGGATGGATTTCAACTCTTGATCCGCTTTCATCCATTGGATGATCACTTCGCCTGAAACTTCAGGCAATTGAATATCCATAAGCACCAAAGCGGGATGGTGCGCGCGCGCGAGTTCCATCGCCTCGGTCCCGCTCGCGGTGGAAACCACTTGATAGCCATGCGCCTCAAGGAGATCGGTGAAGAGCTTCATATTGAGCTCATTGTCTTCGACGATGAGAACCGTCTTGGCCATGTCTGTTTTGATCCTGCGCAAGGCTACAAATTGCTGCTATTAAACGCGAATAAAGGCCGAGTCGGCAATTGCACCTGTTTTTTAGAAGGGTTTAACCGATGAAATCTGCTCCGGCACCTGATCCGGAAGGCTTGGCGATTTCAGCCCTTCTCTTCATTGCGGCTGAAACCGAGACGCTCTCGCGCGGATGAGCCGCTGCTTCTTGCTTTTGCAGCGTCAGAAGCTCTTCCGCCGGAGACGGTTGTTGCAGCACATCGCAAGCTCCACAAAGCGGTTGATCCCGCGCATGAAACCTATTGAAGCGCTGCCCTCAAGGACAAGGTGTTTCTTCTTTCTTTTCAAGTGATACCAACCGACCTTTCAAGCTGAAATTCAAGTAATCGAGCCGGAGCGCGGTTGATACACCGTTCTCGAGAAGATCCATAGAGACGCGATAGCTCGGCTCATCCACGGGATCTTTGCCCGGGTCAAAATAGGCAATCTCGACCGGCCATACCGCGCTGCCGGTCATCCCCGCTTTCTCAAGGAGCGTTCGATCTTCAGGGGCAAGCGCGCGCGCTTTGCCGATGACAGCAAATGTGTCGGGTGCCGATTTGCCTTCATCAGCACCATCGTAGACTTGCCGAGAAAAAAGAGTTTGTCCCGCTTGGGCGGCCTCGATCAAAGCACGGTAATGTTCGCCCGGAAATGATGTCGTTGCCGGAAATGATAAAACCGATTTGATCGGCGCGGACAATCTTACATCAAGTTCCGTATCTTTCTTTGTCGCGATGCCGGAGGTTTCAATCGCGGGCTGATCACCGACCCGGTTCAAAACCGAAAACTTCATCGTCTTGCCATCAGGGTCTTCACTGGTGATCGATTGGCTATCGACAACCTTGGTGCCGATTTCACCGCCACCCAGAATGACGAGCTGGCGAAACGTCTGGACGAGGCCTTTGCAACGCCCGCTCTCAAGCTCAAAAACAATCCGCCCCTGCGCCGTATCAATGCCGGATGAGCCTTTGGTGCGATCAAGCACAAGATCATAAACCGCCCGATGCGGCGCGAGCACCGCCGGCGCCGCGAAGGCGGGCGTAACACCCCCGATGAGGAACGCCACGATGGTGACCAATCCCCGAGGCCCTATGACGCGTGTGTGTTTTTGTATTTTCATCTTGCTCTTCTCGAATGAGCGCGCGAAACCGGGGGCACGAACAACCAAATATTTGATCCGGAGACAACTCATGAGCGTCGAATCCACTCTCGCCTCCCACGGCATCACGCTACCGGAAGCCGCAGCCCCTGTCGCCAATTATGTGCCTGCGGTCATTTCCGGATCACTGCTCTTTATTTCGGGCCAATTATGTCTCGATGGGCGATTTAAATCGCATTAAACGCTGCGTGCGTTTGGGCGGATTTATCAACGCGACGCCGGATTTCGGACCCTTGCCGCAAGTGATGAATGGCGCATCCGATTTGATGGTGCTTGCACTGGGTGACAAAGGCCGCCACGCACGCACGACAATCGGCGTCGCGCAATTGCCGCTCGATGCCGCTGTTGAAGTTGAAGCGGTTTTTGAGATTGCTTGATGGCAGCCCCATTCTGGTTAACCGCAACGCCGATTGCTCATCGTGGTCTTCATGACCGCGCGTCAGGCGTGATCGAGAACACGATCTCGGCAGCGCGCGCGGCTATTGAAAAAGGTTTCGCGATTGAATGCGATGTGCAGCTTTCCAGCGATGGTGAAGTCTTCGTGTTCCATGATGACGCGCTTGAACGCTTAACAAATGCAAGCGGTGACTTTAAAATCTTTTCAAAAACCGAAATCGGTAGTTTATCATTAAAAGGCACAAGCGATCACATTCCAACTTTGAGCGAGTTTCTCGATGTGATCGCGGGACGCGTGCCCCTCATCTGTGAAATCAAAAGCCGGTTTGATGGATCAATTGCGGCGGTTCAACGCGTCGCGGAAGTGATTGCCTCTTATGAAGGCCCGATCGCGCTGAAAAGCTTTGATCCCATCATGGTTGAAGCGACGGCGCATCATGCGCCTGATCGTCCGCGCGGCTTTATTGGCGAGAGTGTCTATGACGATCCGGAGTGGGATTTTCTGAGCGCCGAACAAAAAAAAGATTTCGCGACGCTGCAGTCTCTCGATGCAATGAAGCTCGATTTTCTCTCGTGGTATATCAAAGACCTCGATCATCCGACGCCACAACTGGCGCGTGGATCTTTGGGGCTGCCGATTATGAGCTGGACTGTTCGGACCGCCGACCAAAGAATAAAAGCGCAACGCTACGCCGATCAAATCGTCTTCGAAGGCTTTCTCCCTTAACCTCCCGCGTGGATCAAAGATGAATATCACGATCACGCTGACGCAGAGCCTCAAAACGGTTGACGCCGTATCTTGGGATCGCTGCGCGATTGGAACGCCGGATGAAAAGGGAGAAGATGACAATCCCTTTCTCCGTCATGCGTTTCTGTCAGCGTTAGAAGATTCAGGCTCTGCCATTGCTGAAACCGGCTGGGGTGGCGCGCATCTTTTGATGCATGATGACAAAGACGAATTGATCGGCGCGGTGCCTGCCTATCTTAAAAGCCATTCGCGCGGCGAATATGTTTTTGATCACTCGTGGGCAGATGCCTATCGGCGCGTTGGCGGTCACTATTATCCGAAACTGCAAATTGCCGTGCCCTTTACTCCGGTCACCGGACCACGCCTCCTTGTGGCCCCCTCTCCGCAGCAAGATGAATTGCGAGATCAATTGGCTTTGGCCTTAAAAAATGTCGCAGCCAAAACAAATGCTTCTTCGGTTCACGCGACTTTTATCACAGAAGCCGATTTAAAGAGTTTTTCAGCGGCGAATTATCTTGAGCGTTATGATCAGCAATTTCATTGGGTGAATGATCACTATTCATCTTTTGATGATTTTCTCGCGAGTCTTTCATCTCGCAAAAGAAAATCCATCAAACGCGAAAGACGCGATGCGTTGAGCGCCGGCATCACGATGGAATGGGTCACGGGATCTGACATCAAAGAACATCATTGGGATGCATTTTTTGATTTCTATATGGATACGGGTTCGCGCAAATGGGGAAGCCCCTATTTGACACGCGAATTTTTCTCGCTGATCGGCGAAAGAATGGCGTCAAAAATTCTGCTCGTGATGGCCAAACGTGCGGGACGCTATGTCGCGGGTGCCATCAATTTCATCGGCTCTCGTACGCTTTATGGACGCAATTGGGGAGCGATTGAGCAACATCCTTTTTTGCATTTTGAGACCTGCTATTATCAGGCCATGGATTTTGCAATCACGCATCGACTCACCTCAGTTGAAGCGGGCGCGCAAGGCGAACATAAGCTTGCGCGTGGCTATCGTCCGGTGATGACTCGATCCGCGCATTTCTTGCGTGACCCGGGGCTTCATCAAGCGGTTGCAAATTATTTGGAAGAAGAACGCGCCTATGTTGAGCGGCTTGGCGGCGTTCTTGCTGAACATTTACCGTTTCGAAAAGCCAATCCACTCGATGGGGATACTGCGAACACTCTCGGAGATGACGAAGATGACTTATGATACCAACAATATCTTCGCAAAAATTTTGCGTGGCGAAATTCCCTGCGAAAAACTCTATGAAGATGAACACACATTAGCCTTCATGGATATCATGCCACAAGCCGAGGGTCATTGCCTCGTTATTCCGAAAAAACCTTCAACCGGTTTGCTTGATGCAGACCCCATCGTTTTCGCCTCACTCTTCTCGACGGTACAAAAAGTAGCGCGGGCCGCGAAAGCTGCAATGCAAGCTGATGGCGTGACAGTGATGCAATTTAACGGCGCGGCGGCTGGACAAACTGTATTCCATCTTCATGTTCATATTTTACCGCGCAAAGACGGCATCGCGCTCAAAGCGCACTCAGGACAGATGGAAAAGTCAGAGATCATCAAAGCGAATGCAGAAAAAATTCGCGCAGCACTCACGATATAATTAATTCACTGCCCTGTGAGCATCCGCGCAATCGGTGTGTCGGCAACCTGCTTCCACAACATCATCGCGCCGTAAAGAAGTGCCACAAGGGTGACGGGTACAACAAGCCATGCGACCGCGTTTTCATAACGCAGACGCGCACGATAACGATCCATGCGACGTTGGCGGCTCGTTCTCACCCGTTAAAACTCCTCTGACTCACAAAGCCCTTCAGAGCGGAACTTTCGGCACAGAGCGCACAGGTTTCGCGGCGGCTTTACGCGGCGGCGCTTTCTTACCGGTCTTCGCTCTCGCCTCTGCCACCGCTTTTTCCGGCTTCGGAGTCACAGGACCTTCAAGATAAACAAAGCCAAGCTTTTTATCTTTGTCATCACCTTCAACAACAACCCGAACGCCGCCGCCCTGTTTCAATTTGCCAAAGAGCAATTCATCGGCAAGCGGTTGCTTGATCGCGGATTGAATAAGACGCGCCATAGGGCGTGCACCCATCGTCTCATCATAACCATGATCGACAAGCCAAACGCGCGCATCATCTGAGAGTTCAATCGTGACATTGCGATCCGCCAATTGCGCTTCAAGCTGAAGCACAAATTTATCGACAACTTTGCCGACCACTTCTTTCGGCAATTGCGCGAAAGAAATAATCTGATCAAGACGATTGCGGAATTCGGGTGCAAAGAGACGATTGATCGCTTCCTGATCATCACCTTCGCGTTTTGTCCGCGTAAATCCGAATGCGGCTTTGGCAAGATCGGCCGCACCCGCATTCGTTGTCATGATCAAAATCACATTGCGGAAGTCAACGGTCTTGCCGTGATGATCGGTGAGCTTGCCGTGATCCATCACTTGCAGAAGAATGTTGAAGAGATCCGGATGCGCTTTCTCGATTTCATCAAGCAGCAACACGCAATGCGGATGCTGATCAACCGCGTCGGTAAGCAAACCGCCCTGATCGAACCCGACATAACCCGGAGGTGCGCCGATCAAACGCGAGACCGCGTGACGCTCCATATATTCCGACATATCAAATCTTTTGATTTCAACGCCAAGCGATGAAGCAAGTTGGCGCGCGACTTCCGTTTTGCCGACACCGGTCGGACCCGCAAAGAGATAGCAGCCAATCGGCTTTTCAGGATCACGCAAACCTGCACGCGCCAATTTGATCGCCGAGGTCAACGCCGAGATCGCCTGATCCTGACCATAAACAACGCGTTTCAATGTGTTTTCAAGCGATTGCAGAACTTCTGAATCATCTTTCGAAACGGTCTTTGGCGGGATACGCGCCATCGTTGAAACGGTAGCTTCAATCTCAGCCACGCCAATCGTGCGTTTTCTCTTGCTGTCAGCAACAAGCATTTGCGCCGCGCCACTCTCATCAATCACGTCGATGGCTTTATCCGGCAATTTGCGATCATGAATATAGCGCGCAGACAACTCAACCGCTGCTTTGATTGCATCATTCGAATATTTAAGACCATGATAATCCTCATAATAGGGCTTCAACCCTTTGAGGATTTCAATCGCATCCGGAATTGAAGGTTCATTCACATCAATCTTCTGGAAACGACGCAAAAGCGCGCGGTCCTTTTCGAAGAATTGACGGAATTCTTTATAGGTTGTTGAGCCGATACAGCGAAGCGTGCCTTGCGCGAGCGCGGGCTTTAACAAATTCGAGGCATCCATGGCCCCGCCAGAAGTCGCGCCCGCACCGATGACGGTGTGAATCTCATCGATAAACAAAATCGCATTTTTATGTGTTTCGATGTCTTTCACAACTTGCTTCAAGCGTTCTTCGAAATCACCACGATAGCGCGTGCCAGCGAGCAAGAGACCCATATCGAGCGCGAAGACCGTGGCACCGGATAAAACCGCAGGCACTTCATCGCGTGTGATCTTTAAAGCGAGACCTTCGGCAATCGCTGTTTTGCCGACACCCGGTTCACCAACAAGAAGCGGATTATTTTTCTGGCGCCGACACAAAACCTGAATCGTGCGTTTCACTTCCGCTTCACGACCGATCAAAGGATCAATTTTACCATCAACGGCTTTTTTGTTGAGATTGACGCAATAGGCATCAAGCGCTTCGCCTTTCTTGCGCGGTGCGCTGCCACTCTTGCCTGCAGCCTGCTCACCACCGCTCGCCTCTTCATCCTCTTCAGCAGACTCGGGATCTGGTGTCACAGGGCGTTTCGCGATTCCATGCGATATATAATTGACCGCATCGTAACGCGTCATATCCTGCTCTTGCAGGAAATAGGCGGCATAAGATTCACGTTCAGCAAAAATGGCTACGAGAATATTTGCTCCCGTTACCTCTTCCCGCCCCGATGATTGCACATGGATCACCGCGCGTTGGATGACGCGTTGAAAGCCGGCGGTCGGCTTCGCATCACCGGGAGCCGCCATCACAAGGCTTGATAATTCGCCATCGAGATAATCGAAGAGATTACGACGCAAGAGATCAATATCAACACCGCAAGCGCGCATCACCGCAACCGCGTCGCGTTCTTCCGTCAAGCCAAGAAGGAGATGCTCGAGCGTCGCGTATTCGTGGCGTCGCTCATTGGCGAGCGAAAGGGCCTTATGCAGAACCAGTTCGAGGCTTTTTGAAAATGAGGGCATCGATCTGGTCCTTTAGCTCTTTTCCATCACACATTGCAGCGGATGCTGATGCTGACGGGCAAAATCCATAACGAGGGTCACTTTGGTTTCAGCGACTTCATAAGTAAAGACGCCGCATTCCCCGACACCATTTTGATGCACATGCATCATGATCCGATAGGCGTCGTCTTGCGATTTGTTGAAAAAATGCTGCAGCACATGAACAACAAATTCCATCGGTGTGAAATCATCATTCAACAGCAGTACACGGTAGAGGTTCGGCTTTTTGGTCACGGGCTTCGTGCGGGTGATCACCGCCGTGCCCGTATGCGAGTCATCCCCGCCCCGACGGGTGGGAGCCGCCATCGCACGCGGAACTTGGAACGCGCCAAGCCGCTTCGCCGCAAAACCAATCAAAAAAGTCAAAAATGCCCTCATATCCGCCTGAACGCCATTCTTCTCCAGAATCCCGGAGGCCAATCGGAGAAAGAATGCGCCGATCGCGCCTATTGTTCAAGTTATGCATTCGAAGCACCGACTACCAGAGGAAGCAAAGTCGCATCAGCCCAAAAAGGCCAAAAGAAAGCGTGCAAAATAAAAAAGGGTCCGGAAACTCCGGACCCTGAACGGATAAATACCGCAAAACCGGCCGAAAGCCGGCCCCGGAATTACTTCATATTGGAATTACTTGGCAGCCGTCTGCACCTTGCTGATGATCGCTTCGTATGGCTTCACGCTGTCCTTCGCGATGTCGGTGTAGAGTTCGCCGAGCTTCGATGCATAAGCCACGAAACCTTCATAGGCTGACTTGGCGAAATCCGACTGAATTTCGAATGCCTTGTCGAGAGTCTTGGCACCAACGAGCTTTTCGACAACGGCTGAGCTCTGCTCGAAAGCCTTTTTCGAATAATCGGCGGTTTCCGTGGCAATCGCCTGAACATTCTTAGTGGTCGCGCCGAAGCTCTTCACTGCGAGATCGATGCCGTCTTTGTTCAATTTCTGGAAATCTTCAAATTGGTTAAACATGGTTTTGTCTCTCTTTGT
>RFZR01000055.1 GCA_009920595.1 Alphaproteobacteria bacterium
GCGCGCTTCTTTGGAGAGCTTTGTCTTCTTGATGCGATCTTCGAGTTCGCCGAGTTCGTCTTTGCCTTCCTCGTCGCCGAGCTCTTTCTGAATCGCCTTCATCTGCTCGTTCAAATAATATTCGCGTTGCGTCTTTTCCATCTGACGCTTCACGCGTGAACGAATGCGCTTCTCGACTTGCAACACGGAGATCTCGCTCTCCATGAAGCCGAGTATGCGCTCAAGACGTTTCACAACATCCGTTGTTTCAAGCACGTCTTGCTTGTCGGAAATTTTGACAGCGAGATGCGATGCGACGGTGTCAGCAAGCTTCGCATAATCTTCGATCTGCGTGACAGCGGCGACGACTTCGGGTGAAATCTTCTTGTTGAGTTTCACATAGCCTTCGAATTCGGTGACGACAGAACGCGCCAAGGCTTCCGCTTCAATCTGACTCGAGATGAGATCAGGCACCGCAATCGCGTCGGCCTGCATGAAGCTTTCACCGGCGATGAAGCTTTCGGCTTTCGCACGGCTCACACCTTCAACCAAAACCTTCACAGTGCCATCAGGCAATTTCAAAAGCTGCAACACCGTTGCAAGCGTGCCGACCGAATGAATTGCATCAATCGCCGGATCATCATCGCCCGCATTTTTCTGCGTCGCGAGCAAAATGAGTTTCTCAGTCTTGACGACATCTTCAAGCGCTTTGATCGATTTCTCGCGGCCGACAAAAAGCGGCACAATCATATGCGGGAAGACGACGATGTCGCGGAGGGGCAGCACGGGATAGATGGCCCGGCTTCCGGCTTCAACATTCGTACGCGGCTTGGACTGAGGCATGATCTTTATGTCCTTCTACTCACGGACCCGGAACCCAGAAGCGGCGAACCGGTGCCCCGCAAAACCATGAAGGCTCTGCGCGCAGTCTCCCCCATGGGACGATTCCCTTCAAATGGGCAAAGACCGACACCCCATAAATGGAGAAGGGCCGCTCCGGTTTCAAGCCGGAACAGCCCCTAATCCCCACAGAGCTTGCAGAGCTGTTACGCGCTTGAGGCAGTCTCAGCCACTTTATCGGAATAAATATAGAGCGGACGCGCTTTGCCATCGATGACTTCTGGCCCGATCACAACCTGCTCACAACCGTCAAGGCTTGGCAGATCATACATGGTTTCGAGCAGAATGCCTTCCATGATGGAGCGCAAACCACGCGCACCGGTCTTGCGTTCGATCGCTTTCTTCGCAATCGCCGACACCGCTTCTTCGGAGAATGTGAGTTCCACATCTTCCATCTCGAACAAGCGTTGATATTGCTTGACGAGTGCGTTCTTCGGCTCGGTCAAAATGCGCTTCAATGCGGGTTCATCAAGATCTTCAAGCGTCGCGATCACAGGCAGACGACCGACGAATTCCGGAATCAACCCGAATTTCAACAAATCTTCCGGTTCCGTTTCACGGAAGATCGCGCCGGTACGACGATCATCAGGCGATTCCACCTTCGCACCAAAGCCAATCGATGTGCCTTTGCCGCGTTGTGAGATGATCTTTTCAAGACCCGCAAAAGCACCACCGCAAATGAAGAGAATATTTGTCGTATCCACTTGCAGGAATTCCTGTTGCGGATGTTTGCGACCACCCTGCGGCGGAACTGACGCCACAGTGCCTTCCATAATTTTCAAAAGCGCCTGCTGCACACCTTCACCCGACACATCACGTGTGATCGAGGGATTGTCAGACTTACGGCTGATCTTATCAATTTCGTCGATATAGACGATGCCGCGTTGTGCGCGATCAACATTGTAATCAGACGCCTGCAGCAATTTCAAAATGATGTTCTCAACATCTTCACCGACATAACCCGCTTCGGTGAGCGTTGTTGCGTCAGCCATCGTGAAAGGCACATCGAGAATGCGTGCGAGTGTTTGCGCAAGAAGCGTTTTGCCCGAGCCTGTTGGCCCCACCAGCAAGATGTTCGATTTCGCAAGCTCGACGTCATTATGTTTCGTTGCGTGATTCAAACGCTTGTAGTGATTGTGAACCGCAACGGAGAGAACCTTTTTCGCGTGTTCTTGACCGATGACATAGTCATCGAGAACTTTGCGGATTTCTTTCGGCGTCGGCACGCCATCGCGTGATTTCACGAGCGAGGATTTCGACTCCTCGCGAATGATGTCCATGCAGAGCTCAACGCATTCATCGCAAATGAAAACGGTTGGCCCCGCAATGAGTTTGCGAACCTCATGTTGGCTCTTACCGCAAAAGGAGCAGTAAAGCGTGCTTTTCGAATCCGTGCTGCCAACCTTACTCATCGCCGTAATCTCCGCACCCAAACCGACCGGCCTAGCTCAAACTGAGCCCTTGAACCCGCAATAGAGAGACCGGACGATCGGACGTCTCCCTATGCAATCACGCCCTTACGAATCGAGCAATAGCGCAGGAACCTAAACAAAACCCTTAAATCCCGAGGCTAAGGTTAATTCGGCCCCGACTCTTCGGATCTTGCAACCCCTGGGCCAGATAAAAAACCCTTATTCCTTAATGGGTTCAGGGTCACCCGGACGTTTCTCCATGACTTTGTCGATGATGCCGAATTCCTTGGCACCTTCAGCCGTCATGAAATTGTCGCGCTCCAGAGCCTTCTCGATCGTGTCGTAATCCTGACCCGTATGGCTCACATAGATCTCATTCAGGCGCCTTTTGAGACCTTCGACCTCTTTGGCGTGGATCATGATGTCCGTGACCTGACCCTGATAGCCGCCGGAGGGCTGATGGACCATGATCCGCGCATTCGGAAGCGCAAAACGCATGTCCTTGGCTCCGGCTGCGAGCAGAAGCGAGCCCATCGAAGCGGCCTGACCGACGCAGAGCGTTGTCACTGGCGGGCGGATGAACTGCATCGTGTCATAGATCGCGAGACCCGAGGTCACGACGCCACCGGGCGAATTGATGTAAAGCGAGATTTCCTTTTTCGGGTTCTCGGCTTCGAGGAACAGGAGCTGGGCGACCACGAGCGAGGCCATATTGTCCTCAACCGGGCCCGTCAGAAACACAATCCGCTCGCGCAAAAGCCGGGAATAGATATCGAATGCCCGCTCACCACGGTTCGATTGCTCGACCACCATCGGGACGAGCTGGTTATAGGTATCAATCGGATCGCGCATGGGAGCCTTCGAACATCTAGGGGGAACAGAATGAATACGATCCGTGAATCGGATCGGACGACAAAGATATAAAGACTTCCCCCGAAATAAAAAGGGCGAACGCCACGCGCCCGCCCCGTTATTCGATTAAAGTGTTGAAAAGACTTAGTCTTTTTTTGCCTTCGCTTTTGACTTCGAGGACTTCTTTTTGGTGCCTTCCTCGGCGTCATCATCCTTCATAAGCTCGTCGCGCGTGACCGTCTTGTCCGTCACTTTGACGCCGGCGAGGATGTGATCGACAACCTTTTCCTCAAAGAGAGGTGCGCGGATTTCCGCGAGAGCCTGCGGATTCTGGCGATAGAAATCCCAGACCATCTTTTCTTGTCCGGGGAACTGGCGCGCACGATCCATCACGCCGCGCGAGATTTCCTCTTCCGTCACTTCGAGTTTGGCGCCCTCTCCGATTTCGGCGAGTACAAGACCCAAACGCACGCGACGTTTCGCGATGCCAAGATATTCTTCACGCGCTTCTTCTTCTGTCGTCTCTTCATCAGCAAAAGTTTTGCCGGACGCCTGGAGATCCTGCATCACTTGCGCCCAAATGCCGTTGAACTCTTGCTCAACAAGTGCTGGCGGCAATTCGAATTCATACTGGCCATCAAGCGCATCAAGCAAAGCGCGCTTTGTCTTACGACGAGCAATCGATTCATAATCGCGCGCGATGTTTGAACGGATCGCATCTTTCAATTTGCCGAGATCTTCAAAACCAAAATTTTTGGCGAATTCATCATCAATCTTGGCTTCACCGGGTGCTTCAATTTTCTTGATCACCGTGTTGAAGGTCGCGGCTTTTCCCGCAAGATGCGCGGCTGAATATTCAGCCGGGAATGTTGCGCTCACAATCACCGTGTCGCCCGAACCAACGCCAATCAATTGATCTTCAAAACCGGGAATAAATTGGCCTGAACCAATAACCACCGGAATGTCATTGCCTGTGCCGCCTTCGAAAGGAACACCATCAATCATACCAACGAAATCAATCGTGACACGATCGCCGGATTTTGATTTTTCACCTTCAGCGCGATCGGCAAAGGGACGCGATTGATTTCGATCTTCGGAAGAATTTCGAGCTGAACCTTGTATTCAAGGCCGCCTTTGCCGCTGATCGCTGCTTCAACCGCTTCCTGATTTTCAGGGAACACGATTTTGGGTTCGAGCGCGAGCTTGATTGAATTGTCTTCGACGATCTTACGGGTTGATTCATTGACCAGGTTTTGCACCACATCGGCCATCACCTGCCGGCCATAGACGCGGCGCAGATGTTCAACCGGCACTTTACCGGGACGGAAGCCATTGATGCGGACCTTGTCCTTCATCGTAGCAAGCTCGGTTGTCAGCCTTGAGGCGAGATCTTCCGCCGGGAGCACGACGTTATATTCGCGCTTCAAGCCTTCCGAGAGCGTGTTCGTTACCTGCATGATCTTCTTTTGCCTTCACTCAGATGCCGCGCGAGACTGCACGGAGAACCATGGAATTGGTGCGGGCGGAGGGACTCGAACCCCCACAACTTGCGTCACTGGAACCTAAACCCAGCGCGTCTACCAGTTCCGCCACGCCCGCTCATCCTCTCGAGATCGCGCCGGCGCGCGCCGCGCTCATCCGTCAAGACCCGTCGGGACGCGGCTCTATAGCATGGTCGCGGAAAGACTCCAGTGTAAAAAGGCGGGAAAATCAATCTGAGGTCAAAAGACCTGCAATCACCGCTCGAAGGGCTTGAGGCAGATCATGCGCCAGAAGACCCGGCCCCACTTTACGGCCAGCTTCGGCGTGGAGCCAGACCCCGGCAGCGGCCGCTTCAAAAGCCTTATGCCCTTGAGCAAGAAGCCCCCCAATAGCGCCCGCAAGCACATCACCGGATCCGGCCGTTGCCAGCCAAGGGGTACCATTCGTCGAGATAACCGCGCGCCCGTTAGGAGAGGCCACGACCGTATCTGGTCCTTTCAAAACGACGACGAGACCCAAAAATTCAGCCGCTTTTCGCGCCCGAGACAACCGATCTTTTAAATGAAGAATCTCTTTTTCATCATTGAAAAGACGTGAGTATTCACCATCATGAGGCGTGATCACCGCTTCATGGGCGCGCGTGGCGTGAATACGCGCCGCAAGCGTAGCCGCCTCACCTTCAAAACTCGTGAGCGCATCGGCATCAAGCACCGCTGCCCGACCGGACTCGAGCACCAGATCGACCTGAGACCGCGTGATCACGCCGATCCCTGCCCCCGGGCCAAGCACCACAGCGTTGCGACGGGGGTCATTAAGCAAGCCTGAAAGCCCCTCGGCACCATCCGCTCGCCGAACCATAATGTCCGTCAGTGCCGCCGCGTTGACCACCAATGCGTCGGAGGGAGACGCCACCGTCACAAGCCCCGCACCGACCCGCGCGCCCGCCTGCGCCGCAAGGCGCGCCGCCCCGGTACTCTCAATCCCGCCCGAGACCACAAGCAAATGCCCACGCCTAAACTTGTGCCCCTCTTCCTCCGGGCGAGCCGGAATGCTCGGCCAGACCCAAGGTCCATTGACGAAGAGTTTTGGTCCGATCTCGGAAATCGTTGCGTCAGTAATGCCGATGTCTTTCACGACAACCGGACCGCAAAGCCGACGCCCGGGATAAAGGAGATGGGCGGGTTTAAGCCGTGCGAAGGTCACAGTCCGTGAAGCTTGAGGGGCAAACCCCAGCACTTGCCCTGAATTGCCTTCAACGCCCGAGGGCACATCGACAGCCAGAACCGGAACTCCGGACGCCGCGACTTTTTCGAGGGCGACGCGCGCCTCGCTCTCAATCGGCCGATTAAGCCCCGCGCCAAAAAGCGCATCAATGACGAGATCGATGCGATCAAGCGAGATGCCCTTGAGTGGAAGAACGGGGCCTGACCAGCTTTCAGCCGCCAAAGCCGCATCGCCGCGAAGCGCCGTCTGTTGTCCGAGAAAGCCGACTGAAACCTGATAACCGCGCCCAGAAAGACACCGCGCCGCAACAAACCCATCACCGCCATTATTTCCGGGACCGCAGAGAATGAGGATCGATGCCCCAGATTTCACCATCTCGCCTGCGCAATCGGCGACCGAACGCCCGGCGCGCTCCATCAAAACAATTCCGGGCGTTCCCCCTGAAATTGTCAGCTGATCGGCCTTCCCCATCTCTTCAACGGTGAGAATCTCGTTCATCGAAGCCTTTTTGGCCCAAACCGGGCTCGAAAACCGCATTTCTGCATCCTGACCCCAATTTCACAAAAGCGGATGCATATTGTAAATGCAATTGCATAAATTTTAGGCAAATAATGCAATTTTCACGATCAAAGTTGCGCAATTCTTAATGGCGTCCCCTGAGGGACAATGCTACATCCCGTCCGGATTTCGGGCCAAGTTTTTGGCTAGGAGATCTATGTGCACACCGGATGCTTCAGATGAAAAAGATCGAGGCGATCATTAAGCCCTTCAAGCTCGACGATGTGAAGGAAGCCCTCCAAGACGTCGGCCTGCAAGGCATACTCTATCGGGGCGCCGAATATGTGGTCGATTTTCTTCCCAAAGTGAAAATCGAAATCGTACTGCCGGACGATCTTGTCGAACGCGCAGTCAATGCCATTCGCAACGCAGCACAAACGGGCCGCATCGGCGATGGCAAGATTTTTGTATCACCGGTTGAAGAAGCCATTCGCATTCGAACCGGCGAAACCGGACTCGATGCCATTTAACACCGCACCGGTTTGACCGGACAACGATAGTGATCGTGAACGCAAGTTCACTTTTTAAAAAAGAGGACGACGAAGATGAAGACCGCAAAAGATGTCCTGAAGGAAATCAAAGACAAGGACATCAAATATGTCGATTTCCGGTTCACCGATCCGCGTTCGATGTCTCGATGGTTGATGAAGACATTTTTGCCGAAGGCACAATGTTTGACGGTTCATCCATCGCGGGTTGGAAAGCGATCAATGAATCAGACATGACTTTGATGCCTGATCCGTCAACAGCACAGATTGATCCGTTCTTCGCCGCACCGACGATGTCGATCGTTTGCGACATTCTCGATCCAGGCACAGGCCAGCCTTACAACCGCGATCCGCGCGGCATCGCAAAGAAGGCCGAAGCCTATTTGAAGTCCACGGGTATCGGCGACACCGTGTTCGTCGGCCCAGAAGCTGAATTCTTCATCTTCGACGATGTGCGCTTCATGTCGGATCCCTACAACACAGGCTTCAAGCTTGACCATTCGGAATTGCCAACCAATGGCGACACCGATTACGAAGGCGGCAATCTCGGTCACCGCATTCAGGTAAAGGGTGGTTACTTCCCCGTTCCGCCACAAGACTCAGCGCAAGACATGCGTGGCGAAATGCTTGCTGCCATGGCTTCAATGGGCGTGAAGGTTGAAAAGCATCACCACGAAGTTGCTTCAGCACAGCATGAGCTTGGCATGAAGTTCGACACGCTCGTGACGATGGGCGACCAGATGCAGATCTACAAATATGCGATCCACAATGTCGCGCAGAGCTATGGCAAAACGGCAACCTTCATGCCGAAGCCTGTCTATGGCGACAATGGTTCGGGCATGCATGTTCACCAGTCGATCTGGAAGGGCGGCAAGCCGCTGTTCGCAGGCAACAAATATGCTGATCTCAGCCAAGAATGCCTCTGGTATATTGGCGGCATCATCAAGCATGCGAAGGCGTTGAACGCTTTCACCAATCCGTCGACAAACTCCTATAAGCGTCTTGTTCCGGGTTATGAAGCACCGGTGTTGCTCGCTTACTCGG
Source organism: Alphaproteobacteria bacterium (assembly GCA_009920595.1). Classification (GTDB taxonomy): domain Bacteria; phylum Pseudomonadota; class Alphaproteobacteria; order Rhizobiales; family Beijerinckiaceae; genus CAIUPE01. The sequence continues at coordinate 7,940 of RFZR01000055.1, forward strand.
CGCGTAACCGTTCGGCCTCATGCCGCATTCCGTTCACGTCATCGCCAAAAGCGAAGCGTGTTGAAGTGCGCTTCCCTGATCCGATGGCAAACCCCTATCTCGCATTCGCTGCGATGTTGATGGCCGGCCTCGATGGCATCCAGAACAAGATCGATCCGGGTGCAGCGATGGACAAGGATCTTTACGATTTGCCGCCGAAGGAATTGAAGAAGATTCCAACCGTGTGCGGCTCGCTTCGTGAAGCCCTCCAGAACCTCGACAAGGACCGTGCGTTCTTGAAGTCCGGCGGCGTCTTCAACGACGACTTCATCGACAGCTTCATCGAATTGAAGATGACGGAAGTTGCGCGTTTCGAAATGACCCCACATCCGGTCGAATTCACGATGTATTATTCGCTTTGATCTTTCGGGATCATCGAACAAAAACAATCAGGGCGCCGCAAGGCGCCCTTTTTGTTTTACGAAGAAGGGCAAAAATTCCCCTTCGCGCTACAGACATGCGATAAAACCCGAGACGAATCACCCAAGGCTTCAAGGTAATAGATGACCGACTCCGATGATCTCTTTGGCGGCAAGGACACACGCAAGTCCTCCGGCGCGTCCAACAGCAATGCGGCGCAAAAGGGAGGTAGTAAATCCCCTTCCCCCTCCCGTGGTAAAACCGCGTCTGAGGCCGATTATGACGCCTCCGCCATTGAGGTGCTTGAGGGGCTTGAACCCGTTCGTCGTCGCCCGGGCATGTATATCGGCGGC
>RFZR01000056.1 GCA_009920595.1 Alphaproteobacteria bacterium
ACTTCGATCAAAGTCGCTCCCATTTGCCTCAGCGTCGATTTCTTTTCTTCTGATTGAGTTTCGGGAATCACGATGACAGTTTTGAGACCCAAAGCATTGCCGACGAGCGTCAGGCCGATGCCTGTATTCCCTGCTGTCCCTTCTACAATCGTGCCGCCCGGTTTCAACGTGCCGCGTTTAAGCGCATCCGAGATAATGCCCAAGGCCGCCCGATCCTTGACTGAGCCGCCCGGATTCATGAACTCAGCTTTACCGAGAATCGTGCACCCCGTTGCCTCGGAAGCCCGTTTTAGGCGGATGAGCGGCGTATTTCCGATGGTTTCGAGCAGAGTTTGGGCAATGGCCATGGGATCTCGGGGGGTAGGATGGATGTGTGAGGCGTATCTGAAATTTACAGATAGTGACGTTGAGGGAAAGCCGCAATCTTTCGACGCGGCGTCCGGTCACGTGTCAATTTCCTGCGACAAATTGTATTGTCAAAAAAAGAAAAAGGGCGTGATCCGCTCTTTTGCTTTTCTCGTAATTCCAGTAATTATTGAGCGGAGAACTGGGTTTTGGCGATGAATGGGTTCAATTCTGAGCGGGAAGGTGCGTTAAACGCCCTTTTGGCCGATTATGCGGCGGGTCATTTGAACCCGGCGCTTCACAGTTTGATTGCGGCCCATTTGGAAATGAAGCCGGATAATCGCTCTTTCGTCTCCACACTTGAGGCGGCCCACGCCCGCGCGCTCGAAGATGAAGTGCCGGTCGACATTGCCAATCGCCAGGCGATTTTGGACCATGTCTTCTCTTATGGTGATCGCCAGGTTCCCGTAAAGCTGAAACGTAAAAACATGCTTTTGCCAGAAGCGCTTCATGCTTTTGTTGGCCGTGATTTGGATGATGTAAAATGGCGCAGCGTGCTTCCGGGCCTCAAAGAGTTCCGGATATCCGATAAGGACGCCGAGACCGAAGCCTCGCTTCTCTGGATCCGTTCAGGACGTCGTATGCCCGCACACACTCATGAAGGTTCTGAGGTCACGCTCGTTTTGAAGGGCGGGTTCTCGGACATTATGGGCCATTATGGTCGCGGTGATATTGCGATTGCCGATGGCGATGTCGACCACCGTCCGCGTGCCGATGATGATGGCGATTGTATTTGTTTTGCCGTGACCGATGCACCCGTGCGGTTGACCGGTTTCATCGGGCGTTTTCTGCAACGTTTCTCAGGCCATTAATATGAGCGGGCTTTACCGCGCGCGGCCAGAAGACGGGCTTGCGTGGGTGACGGGCGCAAGTTCGGGTATTGGTCGTGGGACCGCCCTTGAATTGGCCCGCCGCGGCTTTCGTGTTTTAGCCACGGCTCGTTCAAAAGAAGCGCTTGATACGCTTGTTATAGAAGCCGCTGCACTCAAAGGCAGCATTATCGCGCGCACAGTCGATGTGACGGATGCGGCGTTACAAAAGCAAGTTATTGATGAGGTTGAAGCGTCGGAAGGGCCAATCATGTTGGCCTTTTTGAATGCGGGTATTTATTGGCCGATGCGCGCGCATCCTTTCGATGCTGCATCCTTCAAAAAAATCTTTGATGTGAATGTTGGCGGTGTCGTCAATGGTCTTGAAGTGATGTTTGATCGCATGGCCGCGCGTGGTCGCGGGCAAATCGCGATCAATGCCTCTGTTGCAGGCTATATCGGTTTGCCGCGCGCCGCTGCGTATTCTTCATCTAAAGCGGCATTGATCGTGATGGCTGAGAGTTTGAAAATCGAAACTGATGCGCTCGGCATCACTTTGCAGGTGGTTAATCCAGGCTTTGTCAAAACACCTTTGACCGATAAAAATGATCACCCGATGCCGTTCTTGATGGAGCTTGATGACGCGTCACGCGTGATCTGTGACGGTTTTGCGCGCGGCGGTTTCGAGATCACATTCCCATGGCAATTGTCACGCATTTTGAAATTTTTGCGCCTCTTGCCTTACGAGACATATTTCTCGCTCATTCGCAAAGCGACGGGTTATCCGCCTAAGCGCTGATCATTTTGAATAAATGATTTGACGGACATCAATATTGCCTGTGCGGAATCCGGCTTCGCAATAAGCCAAATAATATTCCCACATTCTGCGGAAACGTTCATCAAAACCGAGCGGCATCAAATCGGGCCAAGCCGCACGGAAACGATCACGCCATTGCGCGAGGGTGTCGGCATAGTCGACGCCGAAGATTCTTTCATGCTGGATCATCATGCCGACGCGTTCACCAAGTTGCTTCATAATGCCGGGCGAGGGCAGCATACCGCCCGGAAAAATATAGCGGCGAATGAAATCCATCTCGCGACGATAGGTCTGGAAGAAGCGATCCTGAATCGTGATCACTTGCAAACCGGCTTTACCGCCAGCCTTCAAGCGTTCGGAAAGTGTGTTGAAATAAACCGGCCAGAATTGTTCACCGACCGCTTCAAACATTTCGATTGAAGCGATCCGATCATAAAGACCGCGCTCATCGCGGTAATCTTGCAATTTGATTTCGACTTTTTCATTTAGCCCCGCATTGAATATGCGTTTCTTTGCGTAGTCGAATTGTTCTTGCGAGATGGTCAGTCCCGTGACGCGGCACCCGATTTCTTTCGCGGCAAATTCAGCAAATCCCCCCCAACCGCAACCAATTTCTAAAACGGAATCATTGCTTCCGATTTTCGTTTCACGCGCGAGCGCTGCGTATTTTGCGGTTTGACCACTTTGTAAATCTTTCTCTGGCGTTTCAAACAGGGCCGACGAATAGGTCATCGTCGGATCAAGCCACTGTGTGTAAAACGCATTGCCCAAATCATAATGGGCATGAATGTTTCGCTTTGAGCCGGATTTCGTATTGCGATTGAGCCAATGACGGAACAATTGCCAATATCGAATGATGGCACGGCCTTCGAGCATCATGGAAATCAAATGATGATTGGCCGCGAAGAGTTGCAGAAAGACTGTGAGGTCTTTTGCTTCCCATTCACCACGTAAGAAGGATTCCGCAACGCCGATATCGCCACCCGTCATCATCCGCTTTGCGAAGGCATAATCATGGATGATCATCTCGGCATCAGGGCCTTTTTGTGCGCCTTCGAAAACAAAGCCGCGACCATCAGGCAGGCGGAGCGTGAGGGAGCCGTATTCAATTCGGCTTGCGAGTTTCAAAGCTTGGCGTGCGATGAAGGGGAGTGTTGTTAAAACGCTCTCCAAAGTTTCGCGCGTTACTTTCACCGCCGGGGCGACATGATTGGCTGTATCAAGCATGGCATTCCCATTCCCGTATCAAGAACAAGCCTTCGTGGGGCCTGCTCCTATTTGTCACTAATCACACTTGAGGGCGCAGGCGGGGTTGGGCGCGAGCGAAGACGCAGACCTTTCATCCAAAGCCTGAGCGCCTCAATATGAATTCCAACGATGATTTTGATGGTGAGAAACGGGATCGTCAAGCAGAGCCGAAGGAGAGAGCGGGTCGAAAACCGTAAAAAATTCCCGTGAAAACTTGCCGCTAACACGGGTTGCTCTTGCTCGGTTACAAGGATCCGGACGCCAACGGTCTCATCGGGCGGGTGAATTCGAAAGCGATAGGCCATTTCAACCGGATTGAAGGGCGAAACGAAAAAGCGCTTGGGACTCTCTTGGCGGATGCCTGCCTCGGTCCGCTCGCCCGGCTTTAGCGGAGCAACATAGGTGTGATGCTCACCAAAAGTGTTGCGGACCTCATAGAGAAGGCCGACCAGTTGATCCTGATCATTATAGGCGAAATAGACGCTTAGCGGATCAAAGACATAGCCGAGAATTCTTGGATAGCAGAGAAGCAGAATTTTTCCTTCGCCAACGTCAAGGCCTGCGTCCTTAAAGAGCCGCCTTGCGTGAGCGGCGAGAGATGAGCCGTCCCGTGGGCCATGATCGCGCTCGTAAACGCTCATCAGATTAAATTTGTTGACCGAGAAAAAGGGGCTCCGACGATTGATTTCATCGAATGCCTCGAGATCAATAAGAAGCGAGAAGACAGAATAAGAAAAGCGATGAGAGACCGGCTTCATGCGCTGATGCATGACGGTGCCGCGATAGAACGAGATCGGACCTAATTCGGAAGCGTCTTCTTTTTGATTTATGTTCTCGTTCATTCGGCAGCCGTTGCGAGACGAGGGCGCAGCGCCCAGTCCGGCAGGGCTCCGAAATGGGCCGCGACATCGAGACCTGACATCAATCCGTCTTCATGAAATCCATATCGTGTCCATGCGCCTGCAAACCAACTCCGGTTTTTCCCTTGCAGACTTCCGAGCTTTGGCTGTGCTTCAATGGCGGCAGCGTCAAATTGCGGATGATCGTAAGTATAGATCCCGAAAACATTTTCATCGGCCGGAGGCGTTTGCGGATTCAATGTCACGAATACGGGTCGGTCGGAATCTAGGTTTTGGAGTTTATTCATCCAATAGGTCACGCAAAGATCATCGGAGAGACCTTTGCCTTGCAATACGTTCCAAGCCGCCCAAGCCCGTTTGCGTTTGGGCATGAAGCGTTGATCGCGATGGAGATAGACTTTGTTTGGCTTATAGGGGATCGCACCAAGTACCGCGCGTTCCTCAGCGGTTGCACCACCACCAAGAATTGAAAGCGTCTCATCCGTATGGGATGCGAAGATCACACCATCAAATGTCTCTTCTGTGCCATCGGATAAAGAGAGTCGTACAAAATCAGCGTGACGTTCAACGGCTTTGACGCCAACACCCAAACGTAAGCGATCTTGAAAGGCCGCGATCATTTTTTTGACATAAGATCGGCTTCCCCCACGAACGGTTCGCCATTCGGGAGCCACAAAACCGAGAAGATGATGGTTGTTAAAAAAGGCGATGAATGTCCGCGCCGGAAAATTCAACATCGCTTGTGTAGACATCGACCAGATCGCGGCGCCCATCGGCAGCAAATAATCATTGCGAAATTTTTGTGAAAAGCGATTACGAACCAGATAATCGCCAAGCGACACATCATCGAGACGATTATCTTTCAAATCGGATAGAGCGGTACGATTGAATCGCAAAATTTCGAATAGCATTTTGAGATAGCCGGGCGAGAACAAATTCGAGCGTTGGGCGAACAGGCCTCCAACCGGATTTTTTGTGCGTCCACACCATTCGAAACGACCATGATCGGCAGAGAGAGAAAAACTCATATCGGAGAATTCAGTCTCAACACCGAGATGATCAAAAAGAGATGTGAGAAGGGGATAATTCACTTCATTATAAACAATGAAGCCCGTGTCGACCGATAATGTCTTGCCATCATAATCAATATCGACCGTCGCCGAATGACCCCCGGCACGTGCGTCTTTATCAAAGACTGTGATTTCATGTGACGTGCAGGTCGAGAGCGCATAGGCCGCCGCATTTCCCGCAATCCCGGTGCCGATCACGGCTAGCCGCATTTTATCCCCGCTTCGTGTGCGTAATGACTTCATCATGGGCTTTAAGCTGATTCCTTCAAGGATTTATATGCATCCAAGGCACGAATTCGCGCCGCATCGTGATCGACAATCGGTTTTGGATAGGTTTTACCGAGAATAACGCCGGCACTTTCGAGTTCAAGCGGCTTTGCCGTCCATGGCGCATGGATGGCGCGTGCGGAAAGTTTTTTCAATTCGGGCACAAATTTGCGCACATAATTACCGTCGGGATCAAATTTTTCGCCCTGCAACATCGGGTTGAAGATGCGGAAATAGGGTGCCGCATCCGCGCCCGACCCGGCAACCCATTGCCAGCTTGCCGGATTATTGGCGATGTCCGCATCAACAAGCGTATCCCAAAACCACTCTTCACCGCGGCGCCAATCGATCAACAAATGTTTGACGAGAAATGAGGCGGTAATCATACGAACGCGATTATGCATGAATCCGGTTTGCCACAATTCACGCATACCTGCGTCGACGATTGGATAGCCCGTCTCTCCGCGCGACCATGATTTAAAAAGCTTTTCATCACGTCGCCAAGGAAAGCCATCAAAGCTTCGTTGCACATTGGTGCGCGTTAGATCCGGCTCATGAAATAGAAGATGATGCGCAAATTCACGCCAACCCAATTCGGATTGGAACACGCGCAAATCTTCTGATGATGCACGGCTCTTGTGACTTGATATCGCGAGTTCTGCCGCATGCCAAACTTGCTTGATTGAAATTTCACCAAAGCGAAGATGCGGTGAAAGACGTGAAGTTGAAATGCGATCAGGTCGATTGCGATCTTCCGCATAGCCTTTGAAGCCATTCTCTAGGAAATCATCAAGTCTCTTGATCGCACCCGCTTCGCCCGGCGTCCATTCGGCTTGAAGGCCTGAAGACCAATCCGGTTTTTGAGGCAGCAGGTTCAGATCTTTCAAGGAAACAGCGCCGTTGATCTTCTTCACTTCAAGCGATGTCAGTTTTTTGGGAGCCGGTTCTGCTTGAGCCACATCATGATCAAGTCGTGAAGCCCGCCAATAGGGCGTGAAGACCTTCATCGGATTACCGATTTTTGATTTGACTTCCCATGGCTCTCGCAAAAGTGAGCCATTGAAACTCTTCACCGTGAGGCCCTTCGTTTCATAACGCGCTTTGAGCGCTTTATCAGCTTCGACTTGTGAAGGATGGTAACGACGGTTCCAAAAGACTGCGCTGATCGAATGGTCAGCCACAAGCCTATCAATGATTTTCGATGGCGTGCCTTTGAAGAGTTGGAGCGTACCACCGCGTTTTTCAATATCGCGGGCAAGCGACGCAAGACTATGGTGTAACCACCACTGTGACGCGCCGCCGAGCGCGCGGTCCCCGGCAGGCTTTTCGTCGTGAATATATGCGATGATCAAGGGCTTTTTTGACGCGACCGCGGCGATCAGCGCGGGGTTGTCGGTCAGACGGAGATCGTCGCGAAAGAGGAGGAGGGCGGCGTCACTCATAACCGGGTTCAAACTCTCGAAATTTGAGTTTTTTACGGCTCAATGCGGGTTTTGGATTGCTAACTATTCGAAGAAGAGCCCAAACTGGCACTTCTTTGACAAAAAGGCGGGCTTTTCAGGAAAAATACGGGTGGCTCCTCGAGCAGGACTCGAACCTGCGACCATTCGATTAACAGTCGAACGCTCTACCAGCTGAGCTATCGAGGATCACCTGACCGGAGCCGATACATCAGACCGGACCCAGGACGCAAGTGGAATCGACCCCTTTTCCCGATCTCTGTGCTTGATTTGGTAAAAACAGACATCAAACCGATTTAAATTCCGGTTTTATCGTCAAACAGATTGACCGGGTGCGCCGAGTGTCTGTATCTGTCCGGCATTCACCGACACGGGGCCTCGTGGCGGAGTGGTTACGCAGAGGACTGCAAATCCTTGTACCCCGGTTCGATTCCGGGCGAGGCCTCCATAAATTCCTTCCCCTGTGAAACTGCATAACTTGGTTGTTTTTACCCACCGCTTCCTTGCGGGGTAAGGGGCGACTCTCCTATATGCAGTCCATTAACCATATCCGACTTCTCAATCTGGCAGCATAATCATGATTTCCTCTCGCCCGCTTCTCACGTCTGTGGCGATCCTCGCCCTGGCCCTGTCAATGGGGTCGGTGAAGGCGGAAACAATCGAATCAGCTTTAGCGCGCGCTTATGCGAATAATGCCGATTTGAATGCTCAAAGAGCCAGTGTGCGCGCGACTGACGAACAGGTGCCGCGTGCAAAATCCGGCTATCTGCCGCGCGTAACCGCCGCCGCGCAAGGCGGGAGAAACAACAATGTCTATAATGGGTCGGAAGCCAATTTGACGCCGCGCGGGTTGTCGCTCACGGTTACACAAAATCTTTACAACGGTGATCGTACGGCCAATCAGATTAATGCTGCTGAAGCGGGCGTTCTTGCTGCCCAAGCGGGTTTGCGTCAAACGGAACAAAGCATTCTTTTGAACGCTGCGACCCAATATATGAATGTTGTTCGTGATGAGGCCGTCGTCCGTTTGCGTACTGCCAATATCGGCGTGCTTAAGGAACAGCTGCGCCAGACTCAAGACCGCTTTCAAGTTGGCGAAGTGACGCGCACCGATGTGGCCCAAGTTGAAGCACAACTTGCCGCTGCGGAAGCTGAATTTTCAACAGCTGAAACCAATCTCGCGGTGAGCCGCGCGGCCTATGGCCAAGTTGTTGGCGCAGAGCCTGTTGATCTTGCCGATGCTGAGCCCGTGTCAAAGGGATTGCCGGGCAGTTTAAAAGAGGCGCTTGCGGCAGGTGAGTCATCTCATCCGCAAGTTCAAGCGGCACGTCATGCTGTTGAAGTTGCAGAAGCGAGCGTCAAAGCCGCCGAAGGCGAATTGAAGCCGAGTGTCGATTTGCAGGGATCAGTCTCACGCAATTGGGATTACAAAGCGGCGAATGACGATGTGAGCGATGCGAAACTTTTGGGTGTGCTCTCGGTTCCACTTTATGAAGCGGGCGAGGTGAGTGCCCGTGTGCGCGCTGCAAAAGAAACGCTCGGCCAACGGCAATTAGAAGCCGATAGCGCGCGCTTTGCTGTGCGCTCCGCAATTGCTGGCGCGTGGAGCCAATATGAAACGGCGAATGCGCGTTTGAAATCGGCAAAAGCACAAATTGCTGCTGCAGAGATTGCATTGAATGGTGTGCGTGAAGAAGCAAAAGT
>RFZR01000057.1 GCA_009920595.1 Alphaproteobacteria bacterium
AAGAACTTGCTTGCCACCTGTGCAGACAATGGTTTGCGACGGCTTATAGTCGAGACCGTTTTCGCGCTTGAATTTTTTTGAAATCGCTTCACGCAGGGGCTGAATGCCCGCGACCGGTGTGTATTTGGTCTCGCCGCGCTGGATGGCCTCAATCGCCGCCTTCTTGATGTTGTCGGGCGTATCGAAATCCGGCTCGCCAACCGAGAGCGAAATGATCTCGCGACCTTGCGCTTTCAAATCGCGCGCCTTCTGCGTCACCGCAATCGTGGCGGAAGGCTTCACGCGGGACAAAGCATCAGCAAGAAAGGCCATGGGGAACACTCCGGATCGGGCGAACATGGAAACGCCGAGGAAACAGAAAAACTCGGATGTCCCTAATGCCCCGCCTCTCGGGGAGCAAGAGCCACACCCTTGTTTTGCCCGTATTTCCGCGGCATCGGTCGGCTTAAATCTTAACAAACTTTAATAACCATGACGCAAATTTAATCTCTTTGTCATGGGGTTAGAAGAATTGCCGCGGTAAATTTGAGAGAGATCAGGCGAATCGTCTGATCGAGATTTTTCAAAGGAATAGGACCATGATCCGCCACATCGCCACCGGCCTCGTCGTTGCCGGCCTTGCACTCGCCCCGTCTTTCGCTTTCGCCAAAACCTACAAGACACAAAAGACCTGCGTGAAACATCACATGGTCTGGAAAGACGGCAAGTGCCACAAGGCCTGAGGCCTTTCGCTTCATGACCGCGCCCAGCGGCTCGTCAAAGGCCCGGTTGATCCGGGCCTTTTCTTTTTAGCGTGAGTCACGCCTCATGCACCTTGCCCCGACTCCTCTGAAAGGCCATTTTGTCTTCCATGGCCAAAACACCCAAACCCACCGGCAAGGCGTCAAAGCCTGACCTGAAGCCGCTTGATGAACATCTCGCCGCTTTGCTGAACCCGGCGCTCACCACCGAGCGACAGGCGAAAGCAAGCGCGCGCGCCGGAAAATTGAGCGGCCGCACGGAAGGCTTCGGCGAGGCTCCACAAGCGGGCTATAGCGCCGATGTGTCAGTGCGGGATCCGAAGCTCAAAGCGGCTTTGGGACTGCCAGAGATTCCGCCTGAAGGCCCGCATCGCGGTGACCGCATTCGCGACAAGGATATTTCCCGCGAAGCGATGTTGAAGGATGCGCCACGTCGCGTGCGCCAAGGCAATGTGAAGCGCGATGCGGAGGAAGAGGAAGAAGCGACACGTTTAGGCTCGGGCGCAACCGCTGTTGCACTCAAAGAATTGCTCGAAGGGGGCGATCCGCGTTTTCGGGGGCGGACCGATTGGACGCCGCATCGTCCCGCGCGCCCCGAAAAGAGCGAAGGCGGCATCCGCTTCGATTTGATCTCCGAATATAAACCCGCAGGCGATCAACCCACCGCGATCAAAGAACTCGTTTCGGGTATTGAACAAAATGAGCGCGATCAGGTTCTGCTCGGTGTCACGGGTTCCGGCAAAACTTTTACAATGGCGCAAGTGATTGCCGAGACGCAGCGCCCGGCCCTCATTCTCGCGCCAAACAAAACACTCGCCGCGCAGCTTTATGGCGAGTTCAAAAGCTTCTTTCCGAATAATGCGGTTGAGTATTTCGTTTCTTATTATGATTACTATCAGCCCGAAGCCTATGTGCCGCGCACCGATACATTCATCGAAAAAGAATCAACCATCAATGAACAGATCGACCGAATGCGCCATGCGGCGACGCGCGCATTACTCGAACGCGATGACGTGATCATCGTCGCATCGGTCTCGTGTATTTACGGTATCGGTTCGGTTGAAACCTATACGGCGATGACGTTCTCGGTGAAAATGGGGGAAAGCGTTTCACAACGCCAGCTCATCGCCGATCTTGTCGCACTTCAATATAAGCGTTCAGGCGGCGATTTTATTCGCGGCTCGTTCCGTGTGCGCGGCGACATCATCGAAGTCTTTCCCGCCCACTATGAAGACCGCGCCTGGCGCATTTCCATGTTTGGCGACGAAGTGGAATCGATTGTCGAATTCGATCCGCTGACCGGCAACAAAACCGCCGATCTCGAACAAGTTAAAGTCTATGCCAATTCGCATTATGTGACGCCGCGCCCCACATTGCTGCAATCGATCAAAGGCATCAAAGACGAGTTGAAACATCGGCTCGATGATTTGATCCGCTCCGGCCGACTGCTTGAAGCGCAGCGTCTCGAGCAGCGCACTCTGTTTGATCTCGAAATGTTAGAGGCCACCGGTGTGTGCCAAGGCATTGAAAATTATTCGCGCTATTTGACGGGCCGTAAACCGGGTGAGCCACCGCCGACACTCTTTGAATATCTGCCCGACAATGCGCTTGTGTTCACGGATGAAAGCCATGTCACGGTGCCGCAAATTGGCGGCATGTATCGCGGCGACTTCCGTCGCAAAGCGACGCTTGCCGAATATGGTTTTCGTTTGCCTTCCTGTCTCGACAATCGTCCCTTACGCTTTGAAGAGTGGAACGCGATGCGCCCGCAGACCGTGCATGTGTCTGCAACGCCCGGCGAATGGGAGTTGGAGCAATCAGGCGGCGTGTTTGTTGAACAAGTCATTCGACCCACAGGCCTCATTGATCCCGAAGTCATTATTCGCCCTGCCCGCGCACAAGTCGATGATCTCTTAGGCGAAGTCCGCGAAGTCGCCGCGCGCGGCTATCGCACGCTTGTGACTGTGCTCACAAAGCGCATGGCCGAAGACCTCACCGAATATCTGCACGAAAACAATGTGCGCGTGCGCTATATGCATTCTGACATCGACACGATTGAACGCATCGAAATCATTCGCGACTTACGGCTCGGCACATTTGACGTACTGGTCGGAATCAATCTCTTGCGCGAAGGTCTTGATATTCCCGAATGCGCGCTCGTTGCCATTCTTGATGCCGACAAAGAAGGCTTCCTGCGATCTGAAACATCGTTGATCCAGACCATCGGCCGCGCGGCGCGTAATGTCGACGGCAAGGTCGTGCTCTATGCCGACAAGATGACCGGCTCGATGGAACGTGCGATTGCCGAAACCAATCGCCGCCGTGAAAAGCAGAAGTCCTATAATGAAGCAAACGGCATCACGCCGGAAACGATCAAGCGTGGCATCGCCGATATCCTCGAGAGTGTCTATGAGCGCGATCATGTGCAGGTCGATACGGGCCTCGCCGACAAGCCTGTCGCAGGACACAATCTCAAACTCACACTTGCGGATTTGGAAAAGAAAATGCGCGAGGCGGCGGCCAATCTCGAATTCGAAACGGCAGCGCGTTTGCGCGACGAAATCAAACGTTTGGAAGCGACCGAGCTTGCCATTGCCGATGACCCGCTTGCACGACAATCCGATGTTGAAGACAAAGCCGGACGCTTCAAAGGCGAGCGCACCTATGGCGCCGCTGCCAATCTCCCACCGACCCGCGCACACAAACCCACCGATGACGATATGGGCCCGCATAATTGGGGCGGTGGTGAGGCAAAGCCGAAGGCGAGGAAGAGGTAATTTGCAGGAGCTGTTATATCTTTACCCAGCGACATGTCAGAGCCATAATCTGTCAGTTGTCGTGAATCCTGCGCAATCAAGCGGATAGAAGCCGCAATCTTATTTGCATCGTGCTTCAATACTTCCCTCATGGAACGAGTTATAATTCCCGTCAGCCCGTGCTTTTAAGATAAAATAATAATTACCCGCGCCAACTGTAACACGTTTGACTTTTGGATTGGATCCCAAAAAAGCGCTGTCGACATAATTCATAAGATCATCTTCAATCCGCCAACCATAGTTGAAACCCGTCATGCGGCCGTTCAAAATAAAAATTTCGCAAACTCTTGAAACATGAAATGGAAACCGTCTCTCCGGATTTCCGACTGTCGAAACCGTACCAGACACATCAAATGATTTATTTGTAATATCCGGAAATTCTGTCGTGATTGGAGTGAGCCGCTTGTTGAGATCAAGGCTTCCGCTTGTGCGATCAAGCTGATAGCGTCTGGCTAAGCATTCTTGAAAAATTGAATAGGCTTTTAACCTGTCAGATTCCGGAAATATATTCAGAAAAGCTTGCAAATCCAATCGGGAATTTCCCTGCACCGCTTCTTCAGCGCGTTCCGAAACACTTCGATTGATTTTGACATTATACTGGGTTCCGCACTCGGCTAAAGTCGTCGAAAAGCCGGAATGAGGATCATTATTTTGTGCGCTTACTTCAATCGGGAATTGACTGATTAGCATCAATACACTCGTCAGAAGAAAAAAGAAGCGGAAATACGACATCATGTTTTGTCCTTGATCGTCAACGATCCGAGAAATCCCACCAGCCCACCTGCAACAATCTTCAAAATATCAAGCAATGTTTCCGAAACTGATTGCCTGAGAAAAACATCGGTGAAATGTGACGTGAAATAGATCGCGACTAACAGCATAAAGAGAACAAAAATAAACATCAGAACGATAAATTTTGAATTGATCATACTCGGATAGCCTGCAAAATTTTACCGCGTATTGAAGGATCACCGCCGCGTTAAAGTCCCGGCAACAAAGACCTCTGCACCATTGACTTAAATTAAATCGAATACATGACGCTAAGTCAATTCATAACCCAAATTTGACATGCGCCGCCGTAGACGGGCTCCTTTTTGGGATCTCATTAGGAATTCATCATCGTCAGCCACGGACAGACAATCCGTTACGCGCTTTGCTTCACCCTGATCTTCAATTTCCCTGCCTCAAATGACAATTGCTCCAATTGTTCTGCAAGATCGACAAAGACTTGCCGGTCTTCGGCCGTGACGTTTTCAAGGTCTTGATCGGCGAGCTCTTTGGCAAAATCCAAAACCGCTTGCGAAAAAATGATCATGACATGCGCGTTGTAACGCAGCGAATACCCTTTTGGATAGGAATCAAAAAACATGGCACACCCCGCTTCTGTGAAAGAACGACCCCAGCGTGAGCCACGCTGGAGTCGGGGTGTTAGAACAGCCACTGCAATATGGCCGCGACGCTTTTAGTCTCGCGACCTGGACATGACGCCGCCACCCCGACGTTTTGGCGTCAGGGCAGTTTGGTATCGGCAGATGCGCTGCCGATTGCAGTGGGGTGTTCTACGCCCCGGGTCATGATGTGCATGACCTTAGGGAAGAATAGCAGACCCCACGCATAAATCCAATCGCCCAACGCTTCGCGCGTGAGGAGGCAAAACTAAAAGCGCCGGCTTGTTACACGTTTAAGTTGTAAGGGAAGATTTTAATGAATGCGGGATTCTTGAGATGCGAAGCACCCGACCTACACCGGCACGCGGATCGTCGCGCGTAAGCCGCCCATCGGGCTATCGAGCAACATCACATCGCCGCCATGCGCGCGGGCGATGTCACGCGCAATCGCAAGACCCAAGCCCGAGCCGCCTTCGTCAATATTACGCGCTTCATCAAGCCGCACAAAAGGCTTGAACACATCGGCACGTTGCTCTTCAGGGATGCCCGGCCCATTGTCATCAACATGAATGAATAAAGCGCGACCATCTTCAACCGCCGATAAGACGATCTGTGTGCCATGCCTCTGCGCATTGCCGACAAGGTTGCTGATGCAGCGTTTTAAACTGTCACGACGAATGGTCACAACCGGATCACCTGCAACATCAAGCGTGATTTTGTGACCCTGCCGCTCGGTCTCGCTTTTCACATCGTCAAGCAGAGTTCGAATTTTCACGGGCTGCGCCTGTTCGGCACTTTCACCGCGCGCGAAAGCAAGATAGGCTTCTAGCATGCGCTTCATTTCTTCAACATCTTTTTTGAGCGCTTCGAGTTCGGGGGACTCCTCCATCATCTCGAGCGATAAACGGAAACGCGTGAGAATCGTGCGAAGGTCATGACTGACGCCATTAAGCATCGCCGTGCGTTGTTCAATCGCACGTTCAATACGGCGGCGCATCTCGAGAAAAGCCACGCCTGCTTGCCGCACTTCGCGCGCGCCATGCGGCCGATATTCAACCTCGCGGCCTTTACCGAAACTCTCTGCCGCTTGCGCGAGATGAAGCACCGGTCGAATTTGATTGCGCAGGAAGATGATCGCCACAACAAGCAGGATCAGTGACGAGCCCACCATCCAGAGAATGAAAATATGCGAGTTCGATGCATAGGCCTGCGAGCGATGCGCCATCACGCGCAAAATTGACCAGCCCAATTGCACGCGTATTTCAACAAGATCGGATGAACCCACCGTATCGATCCAGAACGGCTTTTTGATAAAGGCACCAATCTCATCCGACAAAGCGGAATCGAGAATAGAAAAGAAAGGTCGTGGACCCGGTGCCGGCAATTTGCCGGGCGGCATCACTTCGAGATCGAGTCCCAAACGGTTACTCGCCACTTTGATGGTCGACTCTAAAGCGGCGGGCGAGCGATCACGTTCCATCACATCAATGACAGCCGCAATGTCATGAACGACAGAGGCTGAGAGCCTTTGCGTGACCATCTGCCAATGCCGCTCCATAAAGACGTAAGCGACAATCGATTGTAGCAATACGACAGGCGCGATGATGATGATCAGCGCGCGCGCAAAAAGCCCTTTGGGCATTTGCGACGCGAGAAAACGCGCAAAGCGCCGCCAGGCATTAATCACCGGATTTTTTGAAGGCATATCGCGCGAAGCTGCCATCGTTTCAATCCACCAAAAGCCGATAACCGAGCCCGCGCACGGTTTGAAGATGAACCGGATTAGACGGGTCCTCTTCAATTTTGCGTCTGAGCCGGTTGATCTGCACATCGACCGTACGATCACTCACAAGATCATCACCTGCAATCGCTTCACGCGGAATCGTTTCGCCGGGGCGTTCGGTAAGAATCGCGAGCAATTCGCGTTCGCGATCGGTCAAACGAATGATCTCATCACCGCGGCGCAATTCACGTCGGTCAACGCGGAATAAAAAATCACCAAAACGGATCACTTCGCGCGGCTCTTGCTGAAGTGGCGCCTGTTTCGCTTGTTTGCGGATCATATTATTGATCCGGAGCAGAAGCTCACGCGGTTCAAAAGGTTTTGGCAGATAATCATCCGCGCCGATCTCAAGCCCCGTGATGCGATCATCTGCTTCATTGCGCGCGGTCAACATCAGAATGGGAATATTCGATGTTGTGCGAATATCGCGCGCGAGATCAAAACCATTTTCACCTGGCATCATGACATCGAGGATCAACGCATCAAAAACAAAGAGCCCCATCCGTGCGCGGGCCTCCGTGGCATCTTTCGCCACCGTCACCCGAAACCCATGGTCGCCCAAAAAGCGTGCCAACAAATCACGCAAGCGCCGATCATCATCAACAACCAGAATATGCGCCGCATCCGGCAATAAAGGCGCGCGTGGTTTGGCCGCATTCACTTCAGCGGTCCTTTCGAAGTCATCACGCGCTCGACTGACGAGCGAAGCTCCGGTTCAATCATCGCATTCAAGAAACGCCGTGCGGCCAAAGCATCTTGCGCGCCGCATTCCGCGATCGCCCGCGCAATACGTTGCGTTTGCAAGGACGCGAGATCGCGCGCCAATCTTTGCCCCTTGGCAGTCAAATGAAGATGGCGTTGACGGCGGTCTTCAATCCCTGAGCGGCTTTCAATAAAACCTTGCGTGATCAATTCCTTCAACACGCGGTTCAGACTTTGTTTGGTGATCTTCAAAATGTCGAGCAATTCGGCAATCGTCAGCCCTGGATTGCGATCAACAAAATGAATGACGCGGTGATGCGCGCGACCAAATTTGAAAGTCTCGAGCAAGCGATCAGGATCACCGACGAAGTCGCGATAGGCGAAAAACAGAAGCTCAATCAATTCGTAAAGCGGCTCCCTCTCCCCGGCTTCGGGGATCAGTGCGGCCGCTACGGTTCTGTCCTGTCTCACGCCATTTGTCCTGTCGGTCCCGGGGGCAAGAGGAAAGCGGCCCCAAAATTACGTCAGCCTTGTTGACATATTTCAGGCGCATTGCTACCCGTCAAGCCAGAACGCTGCACCGAAGCGTGCGGAACGGCAAGGAGTTCCGCAAACGTGAAGGCGCAGCGCCGAGCGGCCACAAGACCGCCAAAACACAAATGGAGCGCCCAATGTCCGTGATCCCCTTTGACCTTCGTGACGGTTATATCTGGCTCGACGGCAAACTTGTCGAATGGAAAGAGGCAAAGCTTCATGTCTTGAGCCATGGTCTTCATTATGGCTCATCGGTGTTTGAAGGCGAGCGCGCTTATAATGGCAAGATTTTCAAAACCACCGAACATTCAGAACGCTTTTTGCGTTCGGCCAGAATTCTTGATTTTGAGATTCCTTACACGGTCGAGCAATTGAACGAAGCCAAAGATCTCGTTGTTGCCAAGAATGGCTTCAAAAACTGCTATGTGCGTCCAGTGGCTTGGCGCGGCAGTGAGATGATGGCGGTTGCCGCGCAACACGCCACGATCCATGTGGCGATTGCGACATGGGACTGGCCCTCAATGTTCGACGTGGCGCAGAAGATGAAAGGCATCCGTCTTGATATTGCCGATTATCGCCGTCCCGACCCGCAAACCGCACCGTGTGATTCAAAAGCCGCGGGCCTCTATATGATCTGCACGATTTCAAAACATCGCGCCGAGCGTAAA
>RFZR01000058.1 GCA_009920595.1 Alphaproteobacteria bacterium
GAAGCGGGTGTGTCGTCAATCGGCGTGACAACTTTCACAAAACCATCTTCCTGCGTGACTTCGATGCCAAGGCCCCCAAATTCACCTTTGGTCTGGACCTGCATATCCTTGAAGCTCTTCGGATCCATATAGCTTGAATGCGGATCGAGACCGGACAACATGCCGGAAATTGCTGACTCGATCAGCTTCGCATCCTCGGGCTTCTCGACATAATCGGTGCGGATTTTTTCAAACACATCACCGAACAAATTCAGCTGGCGATAGGTTTCTGAACTCGCCGCCACAGCGCTGATCGTACCGACCGGGATGCCTTGCAAAGCAAAGGCAACCAGACCGCCCCCAAAAACGGCACCTGTAAGCAAATAGGTCAATCTACGCATCATCCGCGACCTTTCCCAACCGCTGCAGAGGACCACCAGGGCGTCGGATCAACCGGAGTGCCCTCTTTGCGGAATTCAACATAAAGCACAGGCTGAGCCGGATTTGCACCGGCCTGCGTCTGCGCGTCTTTTGACGGATCACCCATCACAGCCACGGGCTCGCCCGCCAGAACGAATTGACCGAGACTTACGCTGATCCTGTCCATACCTGCAAGCAAGATGTAATAGCCCCCGCCCATATTGAGAATCAAAAGTTGGCCATAAGTGCGAAAGGGTCCGGCAAAAGCGACCCACCCATCGGACGGCGCAGAGACGAGAGCCCCCGGCCGCGCTTCAAAGGTCACGCCGCGGGTCAAACCGCCGACAGGGTCACGCGCATTAAAGCCGCGCAGCAAAGTGCCGCTCACAGGCAAAGGCAGGAGACCCTTCAATTCACCAAAGCCGACTTTTGGCGCTTGGCGCGCAGGATCACGAAACGCCAAGGCAGCCAGTTTGTTGCGCGCATCACGCGCGGCCGGATCGTTCGCGGCTTTTACTTCTTCTTCTGATTTAGCGGCGGCGGATTTAGCATCCCGTGCAGCACGTGAAACACTATCGACTTCTGTCTCGAGACGACCGATCAGATCTTTTAAATTCTGGCTCTTTGCCGCGAGCGCTTCAGCTTTTTTTGCATATTCTTCAACGCGGCTTTCTGCGCCCGATATGTCTCGCTGACGCGCTTCAACCAAGAGAGAAATATCTTGTCGATCACGCACAAGGCTTTGCACATCACGCGCAAGACCATCCCGCTCTGCGGCTGCGGATGATCTAATTCTTTCGATGGCCGCAAGATCGGCGGCCAATTTATCCGTCTCGGCTTTGAGATCAGGCACCACCGAGCCCAACAGAATGGCGCTGCGAACTGTATCGAGAACATGATCAGGATCTGCCATCATAATCGGTGGCGGCATCGTCCCCACACGTTGGAGTGCAGCAAGAATATCAGTGGCAACCGCTTGGCGTGTTTCAAGCGACGCGCGCGCTTTCGCTTCCGATTCAGACAAGGTTGCCAACCGATCTTCAACTGACCGAATGCGTAATTCAGTGGCGCGGATACGATCCGTTGTCTCGATCAATCTCTGATTTAATCGCGCGCGATCATTTCGTAGCGTTTCAATTTCTTCTTGTAGGCGCGAGCGTTCTTCAGATCCACTTTGCAAAAGCTGTTCGGTTTCTTGTAACTCAAGCTGACGCGTCGCTTTTTCTATCGATGAATCAGACGCATACCCGCGCGCGAGCGGTAAAAGCAGAATCAACCCAAAAAGAACGGGTTGTAAGATACGAACGCGAAATCCGTGACCGCGCATAATTACACAAATATCCTGTCACGCCCGATGATAAGGATGACCACTCATCAAGGTCATCGAACGATAAAGCTGCTCTGCCAGAATAATCCGCGCCAATTGATGCGGCAATGTCACAGCACCAAAAGCGATGACAGACTGCGCCTCTTTGACAAAGTCAGGATCAAGTCCGTCCGCACCACCGATTACGAATGACAGAGACCGAGAACCATTATCCCGCAAAACTTGAATTTTTTTTGTCATGGCTTCGCTATCGAGGACTTGGCCTTTGGCATCAAGCGCAACAAATACCGAATCTGAGAGGCGCTGCCTGATCATGTGCGCTTCTTCGATTTTGCGATCTTGCGGGCGTGTGGCGCGACTCTCGGCAAATTCGACCACGTCAAAACCGGTAACGGCAAGACCACGTCCCTGATCACGCGCGCGGGTTAAATAGCGGTTGACCAGCTCACGCTCAGGGCCCTCTTTCAGGCGCCCCACCGCCAGGATCTCGACTTTCACAGCATCACCGTCACGAAACGGCGCGTTCGACCGGACGATCCGATCCCCACATTTTTTCGAGATTGTAGAAGCTGCGCACTTCGGGCCGGAAAATATGAACGATCACATCGCCCGCATCGATCAGAACCCAATCACAATGCGGCATGCCTTCGACGCGCATACCCGTATGACCTTCGGCTTTGAGTTTCTCAATCAGCTGATCGGCAATCGCGCCGACATGGCGATTAGAGCGACCGGAGGTCACAATCATGGCATCGGCGAGAGAAGTTTTGCCAGCAAGATCAATCGCGACTGTATCTTCGGCTTTGGCGTCTTCAAGCGTTGCAAGAACATCCTGAAGCATAGCGCCCTGCGATGGATTGGTCACTTTCGCGGACGCGGACCGGCTTTTTCTTGTGCCGGCGGACGTGACGGTCTGTGTCAGTGGTCATTCCCCATGATTATCGGCCCTCAAAGGACCCACAATGAACCTGCCTGAAGCATCGGCAAAATTCAACATAATCTTCAATCCTTACGATTCAATGACGCTGACGCAAAGCTGTTGAAGAAAGGCTGGAGCGTGGCCCATGCAAGATCATAAGGGCTGGCGCTGGTTGCTCAGCAAAAACTGAGGCCTTCAACTCGGACAGTCGAAAACGCCCGAGAGCCAATGCGGCGGGTGCGCGTAGCGCATGATGAGTTGAGCCCGGACGATCAATGACCGCAATCGGAACGGATGCGGCTATCTTTTGCCAGCGCGCCCAGCGGTGAAAGCCTTCAAGATTGTCCATGCCCATGATCCAAACAAAGCGAGCCGATGATGATCGTTGTTTGAGATAGGCAATCAACTCATGAGTGTAGGCGCTCCCCAGACGCTCTTCGATCGCAATGACATGGATCTTCGGATGTGACGCGATCCGACGCGCGGCGGCCACTCTCGCATCCGTTGATGGTAAATCCTTTTTGTCCTTGAGCGGATTGCCGGGTGTTACAATCCACCACACCGCATCAAGCTTTAAGCGACGAAGCGCCGTCAAACTGACCAAACGATGAGCCGCATGCGCCGGATTAAAGGATCCTCCAAAAATGCCGATGCGTTGTTGCCGTCCATGGGGAGGCAAAAGAGGCATCAGAAGCGAAGAGGAATGATCCGTCACCGCGTTCTTACCTTTCACGCTCTTGCTGATAAACCGAGATCATGACGCGCTTCTGCTAAGAGGCGATCAGATGCTTCTTCAATTTTTTCCTGCATCAAATCAAAAAACTTTTGCCGCTCAATACCGGGCTCAATTACCGGCAAAATATCGACGACAATTGTCCCTCGTCGCAATTTCAACGAACGACGCGGCCAATAGACACCTGAATTCAAAGCAATAAGCAAACAAGGAACTTTCAGACCCGAATAGATCTGTGCGATCCCAAAACGATAAGCGGGTTCCGCGCCAGGCGGACGACGTGTACCCTCAGGAAAAATCAGAATCTGACGTCCGTGATCAGCATGAATTTCACGATGCGCCGCTTTCACCAATTTAAGAAGCGTACGGGACCCCCCTTTACGATCAATCGGCACATTCCTCATCTTAGCAAGAAACCACCCGAAGAGAGGAATATAGGCCAATTCACGTTTTAAGATAAAACAGGGATCATCAAAGAGGCTCAGAAGCGCAAAAGTCTCCCAAATCGATTGATGCTTGGACGCGATCAATAGTGGTCCTTTAGGGATATTCTCTAAGCCTCTGAATTCAACTTTGATGCCACCGACGACCTGACATAGCCAAAGATAATATCGACTCCATGCACGCGCCAAAGTTATGACGAAAGAACGGGGGAGAATAAGAACGATCAGTCCCGCAAGCATCCAGACGATCAAATTGGCATAAAGTGCAATCATCAAAAGAAGCGCACGAAGCGAAACGCCTTTTTCTTCCTTTTGATGATCATGTGATTCAAGTGACACCGTTATTCATCCCAAATTTGCAACATCAGAAAGTCTCTTGCTGATATTGATTCTCACAAGAGCGGCCATATATTTAATCGGTTCAAGAGCAATAGCATATAAAGTGCTAAAACGACCATAGAACAACTGCTCCCGAATCGGCAGGCCTGCTCGATAAGGATAGAGTGTTCGATCCGGCAAAAGCGCTCTCACTTCAAGCATCGCGCGTGGCAAATGAAATCCAGCCGTTACAATCGCGAGTGATTTGTAGTTTTTATCGCGCGCCCACAGCGCCGCTTCTTCGGCATTTCCACGCGTGTTCTGCGCTTGATGGCCAAGATCAACGCAACAAGATGAATAAGGCGCGAGGGAGGGCGCAACGCGAACAAGGTCATCAAGATCAGCACGGCCGCCTACGCCGCTGATCAAAAGATGTTTTGTAACGCCGGTTGATAAAAGACGCGCGGCATCCGTCAATCGATCAGGACCGCCTGTCAAAACAATCGCCGCATCAACGGAAGTGATTTCGACTTGATCATATCGGGCAAGAGCGGAGAAATAACTCACAAAGCCCACGCTTAAAAAAGTGAGAATAAAGAACAAAACGATGTAGAAAAACCGCTTCATGCTTATGGATCTTTTCATGGCAAGATCCATTACACCAAGCGGCTCAAAGTTGAATGAACCGTGAAACGTGAAACGACGCTCGCTAAAAAAGATACGAATAGTGCCACTGCCACGATCGCGATGATGATGGCGACGCCGACAGATGACAAAGGATCAGCTGCACCAAAGCCGAAGATATCTTTCAATCCATCAGAGCCTGCAATCATAAATCTCAAAGCGCCAAGAATGATCAGCGCGAGGCAGGCACCTAAAATTCCGCCCCGCAATCCAAGACTGAAAAAATGACGCTGAAACACGCGCGCGATATAGCGATCATCAGCACCCATAAAATAAAAGACTTCAACAATCTCGCGATTGCCGACCATGGCGCCACGCGTGGCAAAAACAATCGCCAAGGCTGTGGCCGTAAGAACAAGGATAAGACCAAGCGCAGAAGCGACCACGAGCGTATTGCCGAGTTTGGTCAGTCGCTTTGTCCAGGAGCGATGATCATCGACAACCGTTCCTGGAATATCTTTTGCCAATTGTTGTGTTACGGCTTGGATATCAGGCGGTGCATCCGGATTGATTTCAACGGCAATCATTCGCGGTATCGAAAGACCACCCAGCGAAGACGCTGGACCAAGCCAGGGCTCGAGCATGCGCAAGGTTTCATCTTGCGAATAAATACGAACCTTGGTCACGCCTTGAACTTGCTTCAGATATTCAGCCGCGCGATTCAAATCCGCATCAATCGCACGACCGGGTTGTGGGCGAAGCTGCACAGTCACTTCGGAGGATAAAAGCACTTGCCAACGCGCCGTGGCGGCCGATCCGAAAAGAACAAGCCCTGCTGTCAATGCAGCGATGAAAGTTAAAATGAAAATCACGGCCACGAGCGTGCGATCCGTCAACGGATCAGGTGCCACCAATGAGTCCGTTGAAAAACGATTGAGAAAAGACTGCCACACTGATCTTTGATTGTGAAAATCGGTCGATGACATGGCCTAGCCCTCAACCTGCAAATGATGATTTTGCAACACAAGGCGACGAGCGCCTTTGATTTGCTCCATCAGGCCTATGTCATGTGTCGCAATCAAAATGGCTGTGCCTGATCGATTAAGTTCAACAAAGAGCCGCAACAAGCGCCCTGCCAGAACCGGATCAAGATTCCCCGTTGGCTCATCGGCAAGAAGAAGCTCTGGTTGCGAGACCAGCGCGCGCGCAATCGACGTCCGTTGCTTTTCGCCGCCAGACAGAACGGGTGGTTTGGCATCAATCAAATCTCCAAGACCAATCCATTTCAATAATTCGATCACTTCGGCGCGATAGCTCGATTCCATTCGGCCGCGAATCTTAAAAGGCAGCGCGACATTCTCATAAATCGTGAGGTGATCAAGGAGCCGGAAATCTTGGAACACAATGCCCATGCGTCGGCGTAAGGCGGTAAGGCCATCCTTATCGAGCTGCGCCGTATCCTGCCCAAAGATCGAAATCATTCCGCGCGTCGGCTTCAAGGATTGCAGGATCAAGCGGAGGATTGTGGTTTTGCCGCTCCCCGATGCACCGGTCAGAAATTGAAATGATTGCGGCATGATCGAAAAACTAATGTCGGTCAGAGTTTCCGGCGCCGCGCCATAGCGCAGTCCGACATTCTCAAACCGGACGAGTTCCCCGCCCCACCGATTGGATTGAGCCTGCACGCGAGTCTTCAACCTTCCTTAAAGGTCATGAGGGCATGGTTCAGAGCCATAGCAGGAAACGGTTTTCGGAAGGAAGGGTATCTGATTCGCCATGCTGGTCGTTTGCCCAAATTGCTCGAGTTCCTATTTCGTCCGCTCGGAGACCCTTGGCGACGAGCGCCGGATGATGCGTTGCGGCGTCTGCCGGTCCACTTTTCAGGCCGAAGTGGAGCCTAAATCACCCGAAATTCCCGAAGATTTCTTAAAATCCGCAACAGAAACATCTCATTTTGCGAATGAGCCCCAAACCGCGCCCACGCCGAAACAGCGCCGTCCTCGCTTTCGAATGATGGCCGCCGGTATCGCGGGATTTACCGGCCTGATTGCCGTGGTTGGCGGCGTCGCGCAGGATTTCGATCGGCTCAAAGCGCAAACGGGCCAATGGATTGCGGGATTTCTGCCGGGACTCGTGACCCCGCGGCTCGCTTTTCAAAACATCAAAACCCGTTTCGAGGGCGAAGGGGCCGATAGAGCCCTCATTATAGAGGGCATAATCCTCTCTGATGCCTCGACCCCCCATAATCTCCCAAGCCTTAGTTTTGAAATTCGTTCCTCGGTGGGAGACGGGTCTGTAGGGCAGAGCATTTTCCAGTGGATGATTCCGCCTCCGGCCCCCACAATCGACCGTGGAACCCCCGTTCCCTTTCGCGCAAGACTTGCCTCTCCTCCCCGGGAGGGTAAAGACATCGTGATCCGCCTCGCCGGCGCCTGAAGACACGGGGGGTGGCCGCTTTTGCCAGAAGGCAAAAGGCTTCGCCATGCTCGAGAGGGATCATGACCCAAGAACGAAATGTCTCCGTCCTGATTGACGAGGCCAAAATCGCCGCCCGCAATACAGAAATCGCTCAAGAAATTGCGCGCAAGGATCCCAAAGGGCTTTTGGTCATCGCGATCCTCAAAGGGTCCTTCATGTTTGCGGCCGATCTGATGCGCGCGCTGCATCACGCGGGTTTGATGCCACAAGTCGAATTCATGCATCTGTCGAGCTATCGAGACGCGACGATTTCGTCAGGACAAGTCGTTATTCTGAAAGATGTCGAAAGCGATGTGCGTGACCGTGACGTGTTACTGATCGACGATATTCTTGAATCAGGCCGCACGATTGCTTTTGCGAAAGATCTTCTCGCCGCCCGTGGCGCGCGCGTGATGACTTGTTGTCTTCTGGAGAAGCCAGGCAAACGCGCGGTATCAATCAATGCCGATTTTATTGGCTTCGTGATCCCGGATAAATTTGTGGTGGGCTATGGAATGGATGTCGCCCACTCTTATCGCCAACTCCCCTTTATCGGCGTGGTCGAATAAGTACCTGGCCACCGATCAAGTGGGCGCATTTGATCTATTTGGATAACCGATCCATCCATCGAGGACGGCGTTAAGCCATTGCTCGACATCGTGATCATGTTCAAACCATCCTTCACGATGTTCATGCGGTGCGCGTGCGCCTTTGTGATTCATCTTTTCAAAAGAACGCGTGGTCCATCGGCAGATCATCGCATAGGTCACTTCGGGGTGAAACTGCAATGCGAGCGTCTTTTGTCCGATGCGAAAGGCTTGATGCAGGAAGGCTTCGCCTTCGGCGAGCAACTCAGCGCCTTTCGGCAAATCAAATCCCTCACGGTGCCAATGATAAACGGCACGCGGCCATCTCGCGCCATGTGAGGTCGCCCACTCTTCTCCAGCTTTTGTGGGGCGAAGCGGATAATATCCGATCTCAGTTTCTTCTTCGGGATGTTTATAGACCCGCGTGCCCATAGCGCGACATAAAAGCTGCGCACCCAAGCAGAGACCGAGAAAAGGCGTTTCTGCTTTAAGCGTACGCTCAATCAATTTGATTTCTTCGCCGATAAACGCATCGGGATCGTTGGCGCTCATCGGACCGCCAAAGATAACCACGCCCGAATAATCTTTGAGATTGTTGGGAAGCGCTTCCCCCAAAGGCGGGCGACGTAGATCGAGTGTAAAACCACGCTGGCGCAATGCGTAACCCACCCGACCGGGTGTTGAGTGTTCTTGATGGAGAATGATCAGAACCGGCTTAGTCACTGGCGCACATCAACACTCGACGCGATTAAAAAATCATACACATTGAGAAACAAAGGTCGAGAGTGCGCTTTGTCTCA
>RFZR01000059.1 GCA_009920595.1 Alphaproteobacteria bacterium
ACGCTCTCCGTTGCTTCGATTTGCGCGATGCATCTGTCGCGTTTTGCAGAAGAGATTGTGATTTGGACCACGCCGCAATTCGGACTTGTCACGCTCTCCGATAAATTTACGACCGGCTCATCGATTATGCCGCAAAAACGCAATCCCGATGCGGCTGAACTCGTGCGTGCAAAATCAGGCCGCATCATCGGCGCACTCACATCGCTTTTGATTGTGATGAAAGGTCTACCACTCACTTACGCCAAAGATATGCAAGAAGATAAAGAAGGCACATTTGATGCCCTTTCATCGCTTTCGCTTTGTCTTGCCGCAATGAGTGGAATGGTGCGCGATATGACACCTGATCGCAAAGCGATGAAAAAGGCCGCAGGCTCAGGCTATGCTACGGCGACCGATCTCGCCGATTGGCTTGTGCGCAGTTTGAAAATGCCGTTCCGCAACGCTCATCATGTCACCGGCAAAATTGTTGGCTTGGCTTCGGCTAAAAATATTGGCCTTGAGAAGTTGTCGCTCGCCGAGATGCAATCAGTTGAGCCGAAGATCACAGCGGATGTGTTTACGGTTCTTGGTGTTGAAAAATCTGTGCGAAGCCGCACGAGTTTTGGTGGCACCGCGCCCTCAAATGTCAAGCGCGAAGCACGGCGTTGGCTTACGCTCTTGAAGAAGGGCAAATCGTGATGATTCGGATCGGTATGCTTACACTCATTCTCGCAGCATCTTTGATGATCTCGGCCTGTGGCCGCAAAGGACCACTTGAACCGCCTAATGCGGCGACGCCCGATGCTGCGGCCGAGACGGCTGCTGATCCCGTTTCGGGCGTACCCATTCCGAAAACAGCAAAGCCAAAGGCTCAACCCAAAACCGATTCAACTTCGCCTTTCCTTCTTGATCCGCTTTTATAATTGATAGTTATCATGACAAATTTCCAGTACCGAAATGGCGCACTTCATGTCGAAGATATTGATCTTCGTACAATCGCTTCGGAAGTCGGCACGCCCTTCTATTGCTATTCACATGCTGAGCTTGAAAAAAATTACAAAGTGTTTGCCGGCGCCTTTCAAGGTACGGATGCGCTTGTATGTTACGCGATGAAGGCCAATTCCAATCAGGCGGTTCTAAAAACTTTTGCCACACTTGGTGCCGGTATGGATGTGGTCTCGGAAGGCGAGCTTCGTCGCGCACGCGCGGTCGGTGTTCCCGGATCAAAAATCACTTTTTCGGGTGTCGGCAAAACAGACCAAGAAATCAATTATGCGCTTGATCAATCGATCCATTGTTTCAATGTCGAATCGGAGCCTGAGCTGCTCCGCATATCGGCATTAGCGACGGCAAAAGGAACAAAAGCCAAGATTTCGATCCGTGTGAATCCGGATGTTGATGCCAAGACTCATGCTAAGATTTCTACCGGCAAAAGCGAGAATAAATTTGGTGTGCCGATTTCGCGCGCGCGCGATGTTTATCGCGAGGCTGCGGCGCTTCCGGGTATCATTGTTTCAGGCGTTGATATGCATATCGGCAGTCAAATCACCGATCTTCAACCCTTTGATGACGCATTCGCACTTTTAAGCGAATTTGTGGTGCAGTTGCGTGCGGATGGTCATGCGATTGATCATCTCGATCTCGGCGGCGGACTTGGCGTACAATATCGTCCTGATAATTCACCACCGCCCCATCCTGATGATTATGCCGCGATCATTAAAAAACGTCTTGGTCATTTAAAGACAAAATATGTGCTTGAACCTGGCCGTTTGCTTGTGGCGAATGCCGGAATTCTCGTCACAAAAATCATCTATATGAAAGTTGGCGAAGGCAAAAACTTTGTGATCGTCGATGCGGCGATGAATGACATCATTCGCCCAACGCTTTACGAAGCCTATCACGACATCAAGCCCGTGCGTGAGCCATCGGTTAAAGACCCGCGCATCGTCGCCGATGTCGTTGGTCCCGTCTGTGAATCGGGCGACTACATCGCGTTGGGACGCGATCTTCCGCAATTGGACGCAGGCGACCTCTTGGCTGTCATGTCAGGGGGTGCTTATGGCGCAGTGCAATCGGGCACTTATAATTCTCGACCCCTCATTCCAGAGGTTTTGGTCAAAGAAAAGAGTTTTGCGCTTATCCGCCCTCGCCAAACTTATGACGCGTTGTTGTCACAGGATCATATTCCCGCATGGTTGGCTTAAGAAAGCGAGTGCTCCGTGAACGTAGACGACCCGTCCCGCTCACATAGACCGTTACCTAATCAAGACACGAAATCCCTGTTGAAGAGGGATGAGCCAACTTTCATGATCCCCGCGGCTTTAAGGCGTGGGCTCATCCTCGCTCGCCTTACACTCACCCTTGAACGATTATGGCCGTCAGTAGCGCTTGCTTTCGGTCTCCTCGCTTTGTTTCTGGTCTATGCGTGGTCGTCTCTCGCCTTGCTAATGCCAACGCCTGTGCGTGTGATCATTCTTGGCGTGTTTTTCGCGGCCTTTGTTGCCATTATCTTTCAGACGTTTCGCATTTCGCTTCCTTCTGATCGCGAGGTCCTGCGTCATCTTGATGGTGCCGCACCAAACCCACATCAACATGCGCAAACGCTTCTTGATGAACCAAGCGGCGCGTCAACAACCCAAATCGCAGACGCCTTGTGGCGCGCGCATCAAAAGACAAGCGCCGACACTCTGCCCTCAAATCTCATTACAAAATGGCGTTCTAATCTCACGGAACGCGATCCCTATGCACTGCGTTATCATGTACTGCTCATAGCCTTCGTCATGGGCCTCTTGGCAGGACCAGAAAAGTTCACGCGGCTTATATCGACCTTCTCTCTGAAAGATGCGAGCGCACTGACGGCGCCGCTCCCCGTTGAAGGATGGATTGATCCACCCGTCTATACCGGAATCCCGCCGATCTTCTTACAGTTTGCATCTTTACCTGATGATCACGTGATCAAACATCAAGTGCCTGTGGGCTCATCGCTTGTTCTTCGAACCGCAACCCAAGACACACTCTCTGTCACACCCGACTCTCAGTTTGAAGAGGTCGTTGCACCTGCAGGCGAAAGCCAAACCAGAGAAAAGCGCTGGCGTGTTAAAGGTAATGGGCTTTTCACAATCAAATCTGATGATCATCCGAAGATCACGCTTTCATTAACTGCGATCCCTGACGTCGCACCAAGCGTCGCGCTTGACGAGATTAAAGATCAGAAGCGCGGGTCCGTCACCTTAACCTATCAAGCACATGATGATTACGGGTTGAAAAATATAACGCTTAAAGTTCTGGGCAAAGCGCCAAAAAGAGGCGAGGCACTTAAAGATTCAGATCCGTTACGTGAGCCGCCGACGCTTACTCTTCCGGTTCCAAAGCACTCTAAAGAGATCGCGAGTGACTTTAAAATCTTGACGTCGATGATTCCTCCCGCATGGCAAGGCACTGAGGTGCGCGCCGAGCTCATCGCAACAGATGAGGCCGAGCAAATCACGAAGACGTCACCCTTTGTGATCGCTCTTCCTGATCATCCGCATACGGATCGTCTTGCCCAAGCTCTTGATGAGCAAGGGCGAACGCTTCTTCAAAACTCGCATGAGCGACTCGCCGTTTTTGCTGATCTTGCGCTTCTCGCTCAAGCTCCGGATCTGTTTAATCTTGCAGCGGGAGTGCATCTTGGCCTTCGTGTAACCAAGCGCGACATTGATCAGGCAGGCACAAGAGAGGATCTTCGCGACGCCGGCGATTCACTTCTTGCTTTAGCCGATATCGTTGATCAATCCTTTAAAAGTGATGTGCGTCGTGCCCTGGACGCAGCGCGCGAGAGATTGCGCGAAGCACTTGAACAGAAGGCCGACAAAGACACCGTCCAAGAACGGCTCAAAGAATTTCGTGAAGCGCTTGATCGCTATCTTGAAGACTATGCCAAACGGGCGTTGAAACAAAAGCCGCAATCTCAACCGCCCTCAGCGCAATCAAAACCTTTACGTCAAAAAGATTTGAACGCGCTTCTCGATCGAATGGGCGATCTTTTGAAGAAAGACGGCAATATTGATCCTCTGTTTCAATCACTTGAATCATTACTCGACTCTTTGCAAGCCGGCGAAGCCAATCCGCAAATCGGCGAAGGCGACCCCTCGGAGTCACTCGATAATGATCTTGATCGGTTGACTCGCGATCAACAAAAATTGCGCGATGAAACCTTCCGCGACTCGAATAAAGACGGGCCTTCAAATCAAGGCGCGTTAAAGGAGCAGCAACAGGAACTACGCGAATCTCTAAAGCAATTGAAAGAGGCCTTGAAGAAAAATGGCTTGCCGAACGGCGAAGCCTTTGACGACGCCGAACGAGCGATGCGCGATGCGGAATCTGCTCTTGGCGAAGGCGACGGACGCAACGCCGTGCGTCAACAGGAACAAGCGCTTAAATCCTTGCGGCGGGGCGCTAAAGCGCTTGCCGATGCGCGCGATCCGAATGGTGCGGGACAAGGCCGTCCCGGCTCCGTAACAGGTCGGAATGGGCCAGCGACGCAAAAGGATCCTTTCGGTCGCGATGTCGGCAAAGGATCAGCTGATGAAGATCTCAATCAGGATTATCGTGCCGGCTCTGAAAAAAATCAGAAATTGCTCGACATTCTGAAAGAGCTTCAATCACGTTCGGGCGATCCGACGCGGCCGCTTGAAGAGCGCGATTATCTTAAACGCTTGCTTGAACTTGATTCGCGCCCGTAAAGAGACAGCCGAAATAACGCGTAAAGGGTCTCATGCTCAGACGTTTATATGATTGGGTTGTCGCGCTTGCGGATCGTCGAAGCGCACCTTGGGCGCTGGGTCTTGTGGCTTTTTCCGAGAGCTCGGTCTTTATCGTGCCGCCTGATGTCTTACTTGCCCCCATGGCGCTTGCGCGACCTGATCTCGCTTGGCGTTATGCCTTCATTTGCACTTTAGGTTCGGTTACCGGCGGTATTGTCGGTTATCTCATCGGCCATCTGCTTTTTGATACAGCGGGAATGTGGATTCTCACGCTCTATGGCTATGCAGAAAAAGTTGACGCGGTAAAAGAGGCCTATGCGCATTATGGCGCGGCGCTTATTTTGCTCAAAGGCTTAACGCCCATTCCCTATAAGCTTGTATGTATCGTTTCAGGCGCGCTTGATTATAATTTTCCGCTTTTCGTTTTGTTATCAATCATCACACGCGGCGCGCGTTTTTATATTCTAGCAGGGCTTCTCAATAAATTCGGTGATCCTTTACGCCATTTTATTGAAAGACGTCTGGGTCTCGTCTTGAGTATTGTCACCGTGCTCACAATTCTTGGTATTATCGCTGCCGCAAAACTCGCCTGATGGGATTGTCTTTGATGATGACGCGCTCATTAAACATCACTTATTTCACAGCACTGATTGTCACGCTGGGATCATTAGCCATTATCAGCGGTGCTTGGTTTATTGAATTGGGTCTTGGCATTAAGCCTTGCCATCTTTGCCTCATCGGTCGACTGCCGCATTATTTTGGAATTCCGGTAGCCGCCGTGGCTGTTATTCTTGCGCGCTCAGGCACTCAGCTCCGCCTCGCGCGGACATTGCTCGTGCTGGCCGCTGCGATCTTTCTCGTGGGAACAGGCATTAGCGTCTATCACGCCGGTGTTGAATTCGGCGTATTTCAAGGACCCACAGATTGTACCGGCACACTCTCGCAACCTGAATCGGTGAATGACTTCTTGAAGCAGCTTGATACCGTCAAGATCGTGCGTTGCGATGAAGTGGCGATGCGGATTTTTGGTTTATCGCTTGCCGCGTGGAACGCAATCATCTGCTTTGGCTTGACCTTCATTGCATCACTCGGTGCACAAGGCCGCCGCTGAGTTTTTGCGCTTACGGTTCGAGCTCCGAATCCCAATAGAGATAATCGAGCCAGCTCTCATGCAGATAATTGGGCGGGAACAAACGTCCATTCTGATGAAGATCGAAAACGCTCGGCGCATAAGGTTGTTGGCGCGGATACATTTTCACTTGGCTCGGCAATTTGTCGCCTTTTGAAAGATTGCAAGGCGAACAGGCCGCGACGACATTTTCCCATTCGGTCTGACCGCCTTTCGAGCGCGGGATCACATGGTCGAAGGTCAGTTCCTCACGTGCGCCGCAATATTGGCACGCGAAGCGATCACGCAAAAACACATTGAACCGTGTGAAGGCCGGACTGCGTGAAGGCGGAATATAGGATTTCAACGACACAACCGACGGCAAGCGGAATTCCGCGCCCGGACTGCGGATGGTCTTGTCGTAAAAGGAAACAATGTTCACGCGCTCAAGGAAGACGGCCTTGATTGTGTCCTGCCAGTTCCACAAAGACAGCGGGTAGTAACTCAAAGGCCGATAATCGGCATTGAGCACCAGCGCCGGACAGGCTTCCGGCGATACGGGTGGCGAAACATGGATCGTCACCGGACCAGCTCCTCCTCCAATCGAAAAGATCGAATCTTAGCGATGGGGATAATCTAACGGGCCTGTGTCAGGATTGTGAAGCCCTGATTTTGAGGTTTTGCCCCCAATAGCCGGGAGATTAACGGGTCGGGACCGGCGTATCGCCGCGATAGTCGTAAAAGCCGCGCCCGACTTTGCGACCGAGCCAGCCCGCTTCGACATATTTCACAAGCAACGGACAGGGGCGGTATTTGGAATCGGCGAGTCCCTCATGGAGGACCTGCATCACCGAAAGGCAGGTATCGAGACCGATAAAATCGGCAAGCTGCAGCGGGCCCATCGGATGATTGGCGCCAAGCCGCATCGCCGTATCAATCGCCTCGACCGACCCCACACCTTCATAAAGCGTATAGATCGCTTCATTGATCATCGGCAGCAGAATACGGTTGACGATGAAGGCCGGAAAATCTTCAGCCACCGTGATCGTCTTGCCAAGTTTTTCGATATAGGCGCGCGCCGCTTCAAAGGTCGGATCCTCGGTCGCGATGCCGCGAATGAGTTCAACCAGTTGCATTTTCGGCACCGGATTCATGAAATGAATACCGATGAAGCGATCCGGACGATCCGTTGCCGCTGCCAGACGCGTAATCGAAATCGATGACGTGTTCGTGGCTAACATCGTCTTTGGCGAAAGCGCTTTCGAAACGGATCCAAAAATCTTGCGCTTGACCTCTTCATTCTCGGTCGCAGCTTCAATCACGAGATCGCATTCGTTGAAGTCGGAATAATCGGCAGCGGATGAAATGCGCCCGAGAACCGCTTGTCGCTCGGAGTCCGTCATCGTGCCTTTACTGACAAGACGCGCAAGATTGCCATTGATCGTCGCAAGGCCTGCCGCGATCCGATCGGCGCTCACATCATGAAGTCTGACGGAAAGTCCAGCCTGCGCACTCACTTGCGCAATGCCGGAACCCATTTGACCCGCACCAATGATGCCTACGGTTTCGATCGAAACACTCATCGTCTTCTTACTCCGCGCATCGGCCCTGTCAGTGACGCTAGGCTAGCATAGGCAAACTCTTTTGACTAACCGACTTTAGCAAGCTCTTGGTCGAGCTCCGGCAGCGCCGTGAAAAGATCCGCAACAAGGCCGTAATCCGCAACCTGGAAAATCGGCGCTTCTTCATCCTTGTTGATCGCAACGATCACTTTGGAGTCTTTCATACCGGCGAGATGCTGAATGGCGCCTGAAATCCCGACAGCGACGTAAAGGTCCGGCGCCACCACTTTACCGGTTTGACCCACCTGCCAATCATTCGGAGCATAACCGGCATCAACCGCTGCGCGCGAAGCACCCATAGCAGCATTCAAACGATTGGCCACAGGTTCAATATAGGTTTTGAAATTTTCGGAATTCGCCATCGCGCGACCACCGGACACGATGATCTTGGCCGAAGTGAGTTCCGGACGATCCAGCTTGGCGAGTGCTTCGCCTTTGAACGAAGAGAGCGACGGATTAGCAGCCGCCTGTGCCGTTTCAACCGATGCGGAACCGCCTGTATTGGCTGCTGCAAATGACGCGGTACGAATGGTGAGCACTTTGATTTTGTCGGCTGATTGCACGGTCTGCAATGCATTGCCAGCATAGATCGGACGCTCGAATGTATGCATAGATCGGACGCTCGAATGTATCAGCAGACACAACGCGAATGACATCCGAGATTTGCATCACATCAAGAAGCGCAGCGACACGCGGCATGATGTTTTTGCCCGACGTTGTCGAAGCCGAAACAATCGCCGAATAGGATGATGCCATCGACACAATCAATGCGGCCATCGGTTCAGCAAGTTGATTGGCATAAAGCGCATCATCAACGAGAACAACTTTTGCAACACCGGCAAAAGTCGCTGCGGCATCGGCAGCGGCGCGTGCATTATGCCCAGCAACAAGAACAGTGACGGGTGCACCAAGAGCAACCGCTGCACTCAACGCGCGCGCTGTTGTGTCCTTGATCGATTGATTATCGTGATCAGCAAGAAGAAGCGTAGCCATCAGAGCACTCCAGCTTCAGTTTTCAATTTGGAAACAAGTTCAGC
>RFZR01000060.1 GCA_009920595.1 Alphaproteobacteria bacterium
TTGCGGAAATCAATGGTTTGCCGCTTGCCTATCGCCTGGGCAGTCCTGGAAAACATCTGGCTTTAAACAGTCTCGGCATTCTTGCGGTATGTCTTGCTTTGGGTGCGGATCTCGAAGCGGCGTCGCGAGCTTTAGCGGATGTAAAACCACCGCAAGGGCGAGGGGCAAGACTGTCTTGGGGTGAAGGTAATCATCGAATCACGCTCATCGATGAAAGCTACAATGCAAACCCAACGTCCATGCGTGCGGCGTTTGCACTTTTATCGTCGACGGAAATTGGTTCAAAAGGGCGACGCATCGCGCTTGTCGGCGATATGCTCGAATTGGGAAAAGATGCCGAAGCGCTTCATGCTGATCTCGCCTCATCAATTCAAGACTTGGACATTGATCTTGTATATGCCTCAGGTCCTCTCATGCGTCATTTATTCGACGCTTTGCCGCGCGCCAAGCAAGGTGCGTGGTTTAAAAATTCGCAAGAGCTTGCGGCGTCTTTCCTTGATCAAATTCAACCGGGTGATGCGCTTATGGTGAAGGGTTCGAATGGTAGTCGCATGCGTCTTGTGGTTGATGAGATTAAAACCCGCTTAGATAAGGAACAAAACTGATGTTGGCTTGGCTTGCCGAATATAGCGGGGCATTCGGACTTCTGAATGTGTTTCGCTACATCACATTCAGAACTGTTGGCGCGACGGTCACAGCCATGTTTTTTGTGTTCTTCTTCGGCCCGACCATCATCGCAAGCTTGCGTATGCGGCAGGGAAAAGGACAGCCGATCCGAACGGATGGGCCAGAGTCACATCTTCTGACAAAAAAAGGCACGCCCACAATGGGTGGTTTGATGATCCTCTCGGGCGTTCTTGTGGCGACGCTTCTCTGGGGCAATCTCAAGAATGTCTATCTGTGGTCGGTACTCGCTGTCACACTCGCTTTCGGGTTGATCGGCTTTTATGATGATTATCTCAAAGTCACGAAGCAGAGTCATGCCGGGCTTTCTGGTCGTATGCGACTTGCGATTGAAGCGGTCGTTGGCATCATCGCGTGTGTGGTGATGGCGCATGCGGATGGCGGGCGACTTTCCACCGCTCTCACAGTGCCTTTCTTCAAAGACATTGTGATTGATCTAGGCTTCTTTTTCTTTGCCTTTGGCGCCTTTGTGATTGTTGCCGCCGGTAATGCGGTCAATCTCACCGATGGGCTTGATGGCTTGGCCATCGTTCCGGTGATGATTGCAGCAGCGACCTTTGGCTTCATCGCTTATCTTGCCGGTAATGCGATCTTTGCGAATTATCTACAAATTCATTTTACGCCTGGCACCGGCGAACTCGCTGTTGTGTGCGGTGCGTTGATTGGCGCAGGGCTAGGCTTTCTGTGGTTCAACGCACCACCCGCGCAGATATTCATGGGTGATACTGGATCACTTGCGCTCGGGGGCTTGCTTGGCACAGTTGCCGTTGCAACTAAACATGAAGAGCCACAAATCGTGATTCGCTTCTGGATCATTTCTGTCATACTCGCATTGATTGGTCTTTCGACCTTGAAATTGAGGTGAAGATGACGCCGGTTGAAAGCTTCCGTGGTGAGACTGTTGCCGTCTTCGGATTGGGCGGATCAGGCTTGTCAACCGTTAAGGCTTTAGAGGCTGGTGGCGCATGTGTTGCCGCTTGGGATGATTCAGAAACGTCACGTGAAGCGGCGCGGCAAAAAAATATTGAGCTTGTCGATTTATCACAATCAGATTTTTCGCAATATCGCGCTTTGATCTTGGCGCCCGGTGTGCCGCTCACTCATCCTGAACCCCATTGGAGCGTGAAGAAAGCCAAGGCCGCTCACATTCCGGTCATCGGCGATATCGAATTATTCTGCCTCGAGCGTCAAAGAGCGGCGTCGAATGCACCTTTTGTGGCGATTACAGGCACGAATGGTAAATCGACAACCACATCATTGATCGCGCATCTTCTCTCTGTCTCTGGTCGCGATGTGGCGCTTGGTGGGAATATCGGCACCGCGGTTCTTGATCTGCTGCCGCCATCGCTCACGCGCTATCATGTGCTTGAATGTTCAAGTTTTCAAATTGATCTCACACCGTCGCTTGCACCTTCAGTCGGCGTGCTTTTAAACATCACGCCCGATCATCTTGATCGCCATGGCACGATGGAAAATTACGCCTCCGTAAAAGAGCGTTTGGTCGCATCGGCCGAGCTTTCTATCATCGGTATTGATGATGATTGGTGTCGGGCCATTGCAAAACGTCGGCGAGATGGGGGAAGGCCACTGATCACCTTGTCGCTCAATGATCATGAAGACGCTGACTATGTGATTCAAGGCTCAATCATTTTGAAACGTTCGGGAACTGAGTTTAAATCGATCATTGATCTTTCATCGGTTGCCACTTTGCGTGGAACACATAATGCGCAAAATGCTGCAGCAGCGATTGCGGCTGTCAGCGCGTTAGGCTTAGCCGATCAGGAGATCATCAAAGGGCTTCATACATTTCCTGGCCTTGCACATCGTCTTGAGATTATCGGACATCTTGGTCGGGCTTTGGTGATTAATGATTCAAAAGCGACCAATGCAGATGCGACCGAGAAAGCCTTACTTTCTTTCTCAGAGGGGATTTTTTGGATCGCGGGCGGTCGCGCGAAAGAGGGCGGGATTGAACCACTTTCACCTTTGTTCACTCGCGTCGAGAAAGCCTATCTTATCGGCGAGGCGGCTCAGGATTTTGCGGCGACACTCGGCGGGCGAGTGTCTTTTGAAATCAGTGGGACCCTGGAAGCTGCGCTTGTGAAAGCCAAGCACGATGCGCAAGTCTCGCGCGCAAAAGAGCCCGTCATTCTTTTTTCGCCCGCTTGCGCGTCTTATGATCAATTCAAAAATTTTGAGGAGCGCGGCAATCGTTTTCGTGCGCTTGCTCAAAGTCAAGCCGAATTCCGGCCGCGAGAAAAAGGTGAGTGATGCAATCACGTCTTGATCGAAACCCGCTTGCGGATTGGTGGTGGACCGTTGATCGGTTGATGTTTGTGCTCATCATCCTCTTGATGGTGACGGGTATTGTGTTGGGCCTCGCTGGAAGTCCGCCGGTTGCTGAACGTCTAGGCTTACCGACATTTCACTTTGTGATCCGTCAGGCGATTAATCTCGCGCCCGCCTTTGTTGTGATGATGATTGCAAGTTTTATGACGCCTCGTCTCGTTCGCCGCACGGCCTTAGCACTTTATCTCGTTGGCATGGCGCTTGTTATTGCAACACTTCTCTTTGGTACAGAAGTTAAAGGTGCAAAGAGATGGATCAATTTGATGGGTATTGCGTTGCAGCCGTCGGAATTTGTAAAGCCCGCTTTCATCATTCTTGTCGCCTGGGCTTTTTCAGAAGGGGGGCGTCGCAAAGATGTACCGGGAAATATTTTAGGTGTGCTTCTGCTTGTCGGCACAATAGGTCCTCTCGTATTGCAGCCCGATATTGGTCAAACCATGTTGATCGCGATGGCCTGGGCCGGCATTGTGTTTTTATCGGGCCTCCATTTGTTTTGGGTGTTTGGCATCGGAGGCATCGGTGCTGCAGGTCTTGCGGCAGCCTATAAATTCTTGCCGCATGTGCGCGATCGTATCGATCGGTTTCGTAATCCCGAAGCGGGAGATACGTTTCAAGTTGATAACGCGATGCAAAGCTTTATCGAAGGCGGATGGTTTGGCAAAGGGCCAGGCGAGGGCACCGTTAAACGCATTCTTCCCGATAGCCACACGGATTTTGTGTTCGCTGTAACAGCAGAAGAATTCGGTATCATTGCCTGTCTCGCACTTCTTGCGGTGTTTGCGATTGTTGTTTTGCGTGGTCTTTATCTGGCGCGACAAAATGAAGAACCATTTTGTCGTTTGGCGGCTTCCGGCCTCGTGATTTTGTTTGGCATTCAAGCGTCCATCAATATGGCGGTGAATGTTCATCTCATTCCAGCAAAGGGCATGACACTTCCTTTCATTTCTTATGGTGGCTCGTCCTTGATTTCGCTTGGCTTGGCGATGGGCTTTTTGCTTGCGGTCACACGGCGACGTCCGCGTGCGGATTATGTTGATCGCTTTCGTGCGGAGCAGGATGAATGATTTCCTCTCCCACACCGGTAATCTTGTTGGCCGCCGGGGGAACCGGCGGTCATTTATTTCCGGCGGAAGCGCTCGCAGGTGCATTGACGGCGCGTGGAGCCGTCATTCATCTCGCAACCGATCATCGAGGCATGGCCTATGGTGGCGCTTTTCCTGCGGTAGCGCGTCATGAAATTCGTGCGGCGACACCCTCAGGCAAATCACCTCTGTCCTTGCTTAAAGCGATTCTTGTTTTGGTGCGTGGCGCGTTGCAGTCCTATTTGTTGATTAAAAAAATCAAGCCCGATGCTGTGATTGGTTTTGGTGGTTATCCCTCGGTGCCACCACTGATCGGTGCGGTGCTTGCGGGCGTTCCCACGTTTATTCATGAACAGAATGGTGTGATGGGCCGCGCCAATCGTTTTGTTGCTCCTTTTGTCAACGCGATTGCAACGGGTTTCGAAAAACCTAAAGCACTTTCTGAAAAATACGCAGTAAAGGCCCATCATGTGGGCAATCCCATTCGTCCGCTTGTATGTGAAGCGATGGAAATTCCTTACCCCGAGCTTTACCCGCAAAGTGAGTTTCATCTTCTTGTCACCGGCGGAAGCCAAGGCGCACGCGTGATGAGCACGGTGGTGCCAGAAGCCCTTGCACTTTTATCGGATGATATCAAAGCGCGGCTGCGTGTTACGCATCAAGCGCGTGGCGATGATCTTGAAGCCGCGAAGGCGCTTTATGGACGCGCGGGTGTCATCGCTGATATTCGCGCCTTCTTCGATGATTTACCGATGCGGATAGCTCAAGCGCATCTTGTGATCGGGCGCGCAGGCGCCTCCACCATTGCCGAGCTTGCGGTCATCGGACGACCTTCGATTCTTGTGCCGCTTCCCGGTTCGCTTGATCAGGATCAAGCGGCGAATGCGGAGAGTCTGGCTCAACGCGGCGCGGCTCTTGTCATTAAGCAAAGTGATTTTACCGCGGAGCCTTTGGCACGTCACCTTAACGAGTTGATCACCCATCCGGATCGATTGACCGACTCAAGTCGAGCCGCCAAAAGCGCGGGCATTGCGGATGCGGCTGAACGATTCGCGGCGCTTATTGGTGAAAACCTTGGTTTAGATTTCTCGAGAGGACGCTCCTCATGAAGCTTCCCACCGAATTGGGTGCGATTCATTTTATCGGGATTGGCGGCATTGGCATGTCGGGCATTGCCGAGGTGCTGCATAATCTCGGTTATCGCGTGCAAGGCTCTGACGCGTCGGACAATGCCAATGTGAAGCGGTTACGCGACAAAGGCATTGCTGTTTTTGTTGGTCATGACGCACGCAATATCGGGGACGCTGAAGTGCTTGTGGTGTCCACCGCTATTCAGCGTGATAATCCCGAATTGATGGCGGCGCGTGAGCGTCGCATTCCGGTTGTTAGACGCGCCGAAATGCTGGCCGAATTGATGCGGCTTAAAACCTGCGTTGCGATTGCGGGTACTCATGGCAAAACCACAACGACATCGCTTGTCGCCACTTTGCTTGTTGCTGGACATTTTGATCCGACTGTCATCAATGGCGGCATCATTAATGCCTATGGTACCAATGCACGATTGGGCGATGGTGAATGGATGGTGGTTGAAGCTGATGAATCGGATGGCACATTTTTGAAATTGCCTGCCGATGTCGCCATCGTCACCAATATTGATCCTGAACATTTGGATCATTTTAAAACCTTTGATGCGATCAAAGAAGCCTTTCGTAGTTTTGTTGAGAATTTGCCCTTCTATGGTTTTGCGGTGATGTGTCTTGATCATCCAACCGTGCAAGAATTGGTCGGTCGGATTGAGGATCGTCGTGTCATCACTTATGGCGAGAACCCGCAAGCTGATGTGCGCTTGTTGGATGTTGATCTTTCAGGAGGCCGCTCACGCTTTTCTGTCGCCATTCGTGATCGGAAAACCAAAGCGCTCACCCGCATTGACGGTCTCGAATTGCCGATGCCCGGCCATCACAATGCGTTGAATGCGACCGCTGCGATTGCGGTGGCGTTTCATCTTGGCATGACACCCGATGCCATTCGCGAAGGACTAAAAACATTCGGCGGTGTGAAGCGCCGGTTCACAAAAACAGGCGAATGGAATGGCGCCGAGATTTTTGACGATTACGGACACCATCCGGTTGAAATCGCAGCGGTGCTCAAGGCTGCACGCGCGTCAACAAAAGGCAAGGTGATCGCGGTCGTTCAGCCGCATCGTTATACGCGTTTAGCGTCTCTCTTTGATCAATTCGCAACCTGTTTTAATGATGCGGATCATGTGATCGTGGCGGAGACTTATGCCGCCGGAGAAGTGCCGATCCCGGGAGCGGATCGTGATTCACTTGTTGCCGGCTTAAAAGCGCATGGCCATCGCCATGTGACGGCTTTGCCTGATGCGGCGTCCCTAGCGCGTCTTGTAAAACCTCTGGCGTCACAGGGCGATTATGTCGTGTGCCTCGGTGCGGGGAACATCACGCAATGGGCTTATGCTCTGCCGGGTGAATTGGCGGCTCTTGAAAAACAAGGCCAATGATGGCGTTACGCGATCACGATTTTTCTTCTCTGAATGGGGCACTTCAGTTTGATGCGCCACTTGCGCCTTTATCGTGGTTTCGTGTCGGTGGTCCAGCGGATCTTCTTTTTACCCCTGAAAATGAAGAGGATCTCATCGCGTTTTTGAAAGCGCTTCCGCGTGATGTGCCGATCCTCACAATTGGTTTGGGATCCAATCTTCTCATACGTGACGGTGGTTTTCGCGGTGCTGTCATTCGTTTAGGGAAAGCTTTTCAAGCGATCAGCATCGAAACTGATTTTCACCTGCGAGCGGGCGCGCAAGCGGCGGATGTGAAAGTCGCGCGGATGGCTGCTGAAGCCGGCCTCGCGGGATTTTCTTTTTTGCGTGGTATTCCCGGCACAATTGGTGGGGCTCTTCGCATG
Source organism: Alphaproteobacteria bacterium (assembly GCA_009920595.1). Taxonomy (GTDB): domain Bacteria; phylum Pseudomonadota; class Alphaproteobacteria; order Rhizobiales; family Beijerinckiaceae; genus CAIUPE01. The sequence goes on from RFZR01000060.1 coordinate 7,041, forward strand.
AATGGTGGCGCTTATGGCGGCGAGACAAAAGATATTTTTGTGTCCGCGCGGGGGGTTGATCGTGAAGGGCGCATTCATCACTTCGATCATACGGCCATGGGATTTTCTTATCGACACACCTCAGTGCCTGATGATGTGATTTTCACCGAAGCTTTGTTCAAAGGCCATAAAGGTGATCCGGCAAAAATTCTTGAAGAGATGAATGCGATCACAGAGGCGCGTTCATCCACTCAACCTGTTAACACGCGTACAGGCGGTTCGACCTTCCGCAATCCACCAAATATGAAAGCGTGGGAATTGGTTGATCAGGCAGGCTTGCGGGGGCATTGCATCGGTGGTGCAGAAATCTCAAAATTGCACACGAATTTTTTGATCGCGCATGAAGGTGCAAAGGCTGCCGATATTGAGGCGCTTGGTGAAGAAACGCGTCGTCGCGTGAAAGAAATGACAGGCATAGACCTCGAATGGGAAATCAAAATTGTGGGAGAGCCCGCTTCATGAAACATGTCGCCGTATTGATGGGCGGGCTTTCAGCCGAACGCAGTGTGAGTTTGAGATCGGGCGCGGCCTGCGCTTTGGCGCTTGAAGGCGAAGGCTATCGCGTGAGCCGCGTGGATGTTGATCGTGATTTATCCGACGCGTTGGCCCATCTAAAGCCCGATGTCGCTTTCAACGCATTGCATGGTCGTTTCGGTGAAGATGGCGTTGTGCAAGGCATTCTTGAGATGCTGCAGATTCCTTATACGCATTCGGGCGTGTTGGCCTCATCACTCGCGATGCAGAAAGACCGTGCGAAGGCGGTCATGAAAGCCGCCGGTGTTCCGGTGGCGGAAGGCATAACGATTAGCCGGTTTGAGGCGGCCAAGGCCCATGTCATGAAGCCGCCTTATGTGGTGAAGCCGGTGAATGAAGGCTCGTCTGTCGGCGTGATCCTTGTGCGCGAAGATCGCTCGCATCCGCCGCAGGAACTCGCCCGCGCCGATTGGCCTTATGGCGATGTGGTTTTGGTCGAGCGGTATATTCCGGGGCGGGAGTTAACCTGTGCGGTGATGGCGGATCGGGCGCTCGGCGTCATCGATATCCAGCCGGCCGCCGGAAATTTTTACGATTTTGAATCGAAATATGCCAAGGGCGGTTCTATTCACGTTTTGCCGGCAAAAATTTTACCGAATATTTACCATCTTGTCCAAAAGCTAGCGTTAACGGCGCATCAATCTTTGGGCTGCCGCGGCGTGAGCCGCGCCGATTTTCGATATGACGACACGCCCAATGGGTCGGG
>RFZR01000007.1 GCA_009920595.1 Alphaproteobacteria bacterium
TGATGTCAGCCTCCTTCACAAACCAGACACTCGCGCAAATTGAACTCTGGACAAAGCAAGGCCAGTATGACCGTAAGGTCTATACACTGCCGAAGCATCTTGATGAGAAGGTTGCAGCACTTCACCTTGCAAAAATCGGCGTGAAGCTCACAACGCTCAACAAAAAACAGGCGGATTATCTCTCGCTCTCGCCGAATGGTCCGTTCAAGCCGGAACATTACCGCTACTGAGCTTCGCCTTGATCACAAACCTCTTCGAAAGCCCGGCCTGAGCCGGGCTTTTTCTTTAGCGTGTTAACCTTTTACCCTCTTCCGCCGCGAGTCACGGCAATTGTATTGTGCGAGTGATTCGGGGCGCGCGCGCGATAATCAGCGAGGACGCCCGTCATGGGGCGATCGGGATCAGGCGCAGATGATGTTGGGTGACGAATGGACACGCCTGATCGGATGGGTGAGCGAAAGCGACCTTTCTGGAGTGAGTTCTATCGCGCTCGGTGCCGGACTTGGCCTCCTTTGTGGTGCTTTGGCCTATGGACAAATTTCTCAGCGCCGCCGCCAAAAAGAGGCGCTCGCGTCTCTTCAAAAAACGAACTCGGAATTGCAATTAGAGCGCGACCGTCTCGCCGCACTCCTTTTGACGGACGCGCCTCTGATCGTGACGTGGACGACAAGGGGTGCCGACCCCGCTCTGACAGGCGATCAAAGACATTTAGCGGAGGCAACCGGCGGCAGCCCGCCCCTCGCTTTCGGGCAATGGCTCGCACCGAAACGCGCGCAATCTCTTGACGCAGCAATTGATGCCTTGCGCAGAAATGGCACGCCCTTCGAACTCGTTCTGCAAACCAAAACAGGTCGCTACATCGAAGCACAAGGTCGTCCGCTCGGTGGGCGCGCGGTGATGCGGTTAAAAGATGTGAGCAGCCAGAGACAGGATTATCTTGATCTCGCGCGCGATCATGAAAATTTGAAAGCCGAAACATTGGGCTTACGCGCGATGCTCGATACACTCGCGCAACCAATTTGGCTCAGAGATCGCAGCGGTCGGTTAAGCTGGGTGAATGAACCCTATGCTTTTGCAGTGGATGCCGAAAACAGTGCGGATGCCATCGCCCGTCAAATTGAATTACTTGATGCTGGCCTTCGCAAAAATGCATCCGAGTCCATCACACGAGGTGATGTCTATCAGACACGCTCCCCTTTAGTGATCGCGGGCGAACGTCGCATCTTTGATCTCGTTGAAACGCCCCTTGCTGCCGGTTCGATTGGATATGCGTCCGATATTTCCGATCTCGAATCCATTCGCAGCGATCTCGAGCGGCAAATGGCTAATCATGTACGTACGCTTGATCAATTGCCAACATCGGTTGCGATTTTCGATGAGAAGCAAAAACTTGTTTTTTGCAATCTCGCTTATCGTACACTGTGGCAATTGGATGAGGCTTTTATCAAGTCTATGCCAACAGATGGCGAAATACTGGATCGGCTACGCGATGCACGACGCCTACCGGAACAAGTCGATTACAAAGGCTGGAAAGCCGCTTTGCTCGAGAATTACCGGCAATTGGAAACACGCGAATCCGTCTGGTATCTTCCAGGCGGTCGCATGTTGCGCGCAGTGATCAATCCGAATCCACAAGGCGGCGTCACCTATCTCTTCGACGATGTGACCGCGCAATTCCATCTGCAATCAAGCTTCAATGCATTGACCCGCGTACAAAGCGAAACGCTTGATTCACTGAAAGAAGGCGTGGCTGTGTTTGGCACCGATGGGCGTCATAAATTCAATAATCCCGCTTTTGAAAAAATCTGGTCGCTTGATGCGAAACGGTTGGAAACCCATCCGCATATCGATCAAGTTATTCTCGATGCGCATCATCTTTATGCCGATGTCGATGTATGGTCATCGATCAAGGGCATGATTGCCGGGGTGACAGACAGTCGTGAAGCGCAGTTCTATCGCATGGAGCGACATGATGGTTCGATTGTTGATTGCACTTTGGCGCCTTTGCCTGATGGATCAACGCTTGTCACTTTTATCGATGTTTCGGCGATTGTGAATGTCGAGCGCGCGCTGACCGAGAAAAATGAAGCCTTGGAACGCGCTGCAAAGTTACGTGAAAATTTCGTTCATCATGTATCTTATCAACTGCGTTCACCACTCACCAATGTGATCGGCTTCACGGAATTGCTGGCGAGCGGCACGGCAGGGCCTTTGACAAACAAACAATCGGATTATGCTGGACATATTCTTCAATCTTCCCATGCTTTGATGGCAATCATCGACGATATTCTTGATCTTGCCTCCTTTGATCGCGGCGAAATTGATTTGTCTTTGAGTGATGTTGAATTGCGCCCGCTCATCGATGCTGCTGTGATGGGTCTGAAAGACCAGATGCAAGAATTGGGGCTTGACCTCAACATCACGATTGATCCGGCAATCGGCATTGTCTCGCTTGATGAAAAGCGGATTAGACAAATCCTTTTTAATCTTCTCTCCAACGCGATTGGCTTTTCCGATAAGGGCCAGACGATCAGCGTCGCGGCACGTTTGTCGCAAAATGATCTTGTTGTCGAAGTGCGGGATGAAGGACGTGGCATTCCTTCTGATCTTTTGCCCCATGTGTTTGACCGCTTTGAAACACGCAGCGGAGGAACAAAACATCGGGGCGCAGGGTTAGGACTTTCCCTCGTCAAGGCGCTGGTCGAACTTCATAGCGGCCATGTCACAATCGACTCCGAGGCGGGACGCGGTACGCTTGTGACGTGTCATTTCCCACAAATTCGCCCCTCTGACGACGCTACCAAAGCCGCATGACACGGCAAAACTCGGCTTCTTCTTCCGCTTCCATGCAATGGCGCTTTGATATTGTCGATGAACGCGACACGATTGCTTTTGCGCGGATGATTGCGCCCGCGTTACAGCGCGGCGATCTCCTCACGTTGTCGGGTGATCTTGGTTCTGGGAAAACAGCTTTTGCTCGTGCGTTGATCAGGGCACTCACTCATGATGATCAGCTTGATGTACCAAGCCCCACTTTCACGCTGATACAGACTTATGAAACAAAAAATTTTCCATTGATTCATTGTGATCTCTATCGCCTTCGTGATCCCGACGAGCTGATCGAGCTTGGCTTTGATGACCTATCATATGAGTCACTCACTCTTGTAGAATGGGCAAGCCACGCGCCTGAAGTCGAAGGACGCGCGATGCTTGACATTCATTTGTCATTAAAGCCCGACATATCACCTGAATGCCGTGTTATCGTGGTCACTGCAAAGGGTATGATCAGTGATCGCATCAAATCAGTCATGGATGTTGTCGCATTGCTCGCGCCGACTGGTTGGTTGATCGCCGAGAGGGAAATGATTGCGGGTGATGCGTCGGGCCGATTTTTTGAACGGCTGAGACAGGGTGACAAAACTGCCATTCTGATGCATGCGCCAAAACCTTTTGCAGGTCCCATCTTACGTGATGGCAAAACCTATCGCGCGCTCGCGCGTCTTTCCGATACACTTTCTTCTTTTGTGACAATGGCTCGCGCCTTACGAAATGAGCAAGTCAGCGCCCCGGAAATCTATGCCGTCGATGTCGAAAATGGTTTAGCGCTTGTCGAAGACTTTGGCATTGAAGGTATTGTCAAAGATCAAGAACCGCTTTCAGATCGTTATCACGAAGCCGTAGCGGTTCTGGCTCGTCTCCATTCAAGGGATCTCGCCCAACGGATTCAAAGCGGCATAAACGAATATTATTTTCTTCCTGCCTATGATCTTGAGCCGCTTCTCACGGAAGTTGAGCTCTTTCTCGAATGGTATCATCCGGCATTTTCAAAGTCATCATTATCAGATGACGCGCGCGCGCAATTCTTTACAATCTGGAAAGATCTCATCGACCCCTGTCTTCGTGATCCGCAGACATGGACCTTGCGCGACTTCTGCCTATGATCTTGCCTCGCTCTTGCAAGACGCACGTGTGCCCATCCCTGAATCGTTAGAGCTCGATCTCATCAAACATTATGCCGATTTACGCGAGGTCGCAGATTCGTCCTTTGCGCTTGATCAATTTCTTCATGCCTATGCGATTTATGGCGCGCAACGCGTGACGAAAATTTTGGGCACCTTTGTGCGTCTTGATCGCCGCGACCATAAGCCTGATTATCTTCGGCATTTGCCGCATATGCGCGCCTATCTAAGGCGCAACCTCTCTTATCCTGCTTTGGCACCGCTAAAAAATTGGTTCCTTATGTTTGTTCCGGATCTCTTTGAGGGGACGCCATAAAATGAAAGCGATGCCGCATTCAGCGATGATTTTATCGGCTGGCCTTGGTCTGCGCATGCGGCCTTTGACCAATTCACGACCGAAACCTTTGATCGAGGTGGCAGGCAAGACTTTACTCGCTTATAATCTTGAGTGTCTCACGCGTGCAGGCATTCAACAGATTGTTGTCAATATCCATCATCTCGGCGAACAAATTCGCGACTTCCTGAAGGCGCATAAATTTACACAGGTCAGAATTTCTGACGAGACAGAACGCCTCCTCGACTCAGGCGGAGGCGTAAAAAAAGCGCTTTCGCATTTAGGGCCTGATCCCTTCTTCATCATGAATGCGGATTCTTTTTTTATTGATGGTCCGCAAAGCAATCTGCGCCGTCTCACCGATGCTTTTGAACCCACCCAAATGGATGCGCTTTTATTGCTCGCGGGCGGTTTACAGATGACGGGCTATGAAGGGCTTGGTGATTTTTTCATGGATGCCCAAGGCGAACTTACGCGCCGGGCCGAGCGCGTGGTCGCACCTTTTGTTTATACCGGTGTCGCGCTGATCAATCCGGCTGTTTTTACCGATACCCCCGAAGGGCCCTTTTCGCTCAACCTCCTTTTTAACCGTGCGATTGAGAAAGGCCGTCTCTTCGGCTTGCGACTCGACGGTGAATGGCTTCATGTCGGAACGCCCGAGGCGATTACGGATGCAGAAACCCAGCTCGCTTACGGGGTAACGACGAAGGGGCTTTGACACTGATGGTGACAGTCCGCCCGCGTGTTTTTACCATCGCTTCGGGGCTCCCTTTTCTTCCGACCCTCGCGCAATCCCTTTTGAGTGGCAAAATCATTCCAGAATGGCCACGCAAAGATGATCCGCTCGCTTTCGCTGATGCCACAATTTATGTACCGACACGACGCGCGGCGCGTGCGTTTTTAAATGAGCTTGCAACGCGATCCGGCAATGAGGCGCTTTTATTGCCGCGTGTCGTTCCGCTTGGTGGCTTGGAAGATGTTGAAGATCGCTTGATTCTTGAACGCGGCTTTGATGCTTTTGATAGCGTTACAACTCTTCTGCCGGATATGGATCCGATCCGACGCCGCTTGATTCTCACGCGATTGGTTCTTGCGTGGTCAAAACAAATTTCCGAAACGCTCGCCGACGGACGATCTACCGACTTTAATGCTTCGCTCGTTGAGGGATGGCGTGATGATCCACAAGGATTCATTGTGGCAGCCACACCGCATGACGCAGTTGATTTGGCGGATGCATTAGGCACATTGATCGATACGCTTGTGATTTACGGCAAGACATGGGCCGATCTCCACGCGCTGGTACCCAATGAAAGTGATGATTACTGGCGCATCTCAAAACATTTTCTTGAAATTGCTGCCGCGACATGGCCGGCTTTGAAAGAAGCCGAAGGCGTGATGGATATGGCCGAACGTCGCCATCGTCTCTTAACGCTCGAATCCGAACGTCTTATTCATGAACGACCTGAAATACCCGTCATCGCGGCAGGATCAACAGGTTCAATGCCGGCAACTGCATCGCTCCTTGCAGCGATTGCAAAATTACCACGCGGTGCCGTTGTGTTACCTGATCTTGATCAAGGACTCGATGAAGCAAGCTTCGCGCTTTTAACAAATAGCGACGGGCACATCAAAGAGCCGTCTCATCCACAGGCTCAATTGGCGCATCTCTTAAAGCGCATCGGCTTAAACCGACAAGATGTTACACCGCTTGGTCAACCGTCGCGCGAGGCGGAAGCACGGATGATGTTGCTGTCCGAAGCGATGCGCCCTGCTGAGTCAACTGATTTATGGAAAGCGGCAGATCAACGTCTGACGAATGAACTATTAGATCACGCGCTTTCAGATCTCACCATTATTGAAGCGCAGCATGAGCGTGAGGAAGCGCTCGCGATAGCCCTTGCTTTGCGGGAAACAATTGAAACACCTGATCGCACGGCGGCCTTGATTACACCCGATCGATCGCTGGCCACGCGCGTGCGTGCAGAATTAAAACGATGGGCAATTGATGCGGATGATTCTGCCGGACAGGCTTTGAGCGATACATCTGCGGGTCTCATGGCGACAGCGCTTGGTTTGATGATGGCGCGCGATTTTGAGGCTGTGCCGCTAATTTCGCTTCTTGATCATACGGATGTGAAGATTGGCCTTGATGACATAACAAAGACGCGCGCGCGAAAAGTGATCGATCTCGCTTTGTTGCGTCAACCTTTTCGTGGTAAAGGCCTTTCAGGCCTAAAAGAGGCTTGGGCACGTGAGAAAACGGATCATCGAACAGCCTTCAAAAAGCGTCCGCAACAAAGATTAAGCGAAAAAGATTACGAAGCTGCTTTGCGGGTTCTTAACGCATTTGAGTCTTTAGAAAAGAAATTTAAAGACGCAGGAAATGATCTCGCCGGACAATTGATCGCTCTTGCAGAAGCACTTTTGATCATTGGCGCAACGTCCGAGGATGATCGTCATTTTGAAACACTGGAGGGTGCGCCTGAACTTCTTGATCTTCTCAATTCCGCAGCGCCCATCTCGACGGGATTGATCAAAGCTTCGCTTTACGATCTGCCACCTTTTTTAAATCGTTTAATGCGCGGCGTTGTTGTTGAAAGCCGCAATCGTCCTCATCCGCGCATCGGAATTTTTGGACTTCTCGAAGCGCGCCTTCTTCATCCGGATCGTGTGATTCTGGCGGGACTTGATGAGAGCATCTGGCCGCCACAAACACGCTCTGATCCTTTTCTGACACGACCGGCGCGCGAGGCGTTGGGCCTTCCTTCACCCGAGAGGCGCATCGGTCAAACCGCGCATGATTTTGTTTCAGCGCTTGGTGTGAAGGATGCTATGATTACGCGCGCGAATAAACGCGGAGGCCAACCGGTTGTCGCGTCGCGCTTTTTACAAAGACTGCGAGCACTCACGGGGGAAGAGCGTTATAAAACATTAGCCCATCGCGGTGAAATCTATCTTTCATGGGCGCACCAGATCGATTCAGGTCCTGCTGCGCCAACGCTTCCGCAACCCAAACCCGTTCCACCACGCGCCTTTTTACCAAAGCGGCTTTCAGTCACATCCATTGAGACGTTACGGCGTGATCCCTATTCGATCTACGCGCGTTATGTTTTAAAACTCGATCCGCTTGATCTCGTCGGACGCGACATGAGAGCGTCCGATCTCGGAAGCATGACTCATGAAGCGATCAGCGCCTTTACGAAAGCCTTTCCAGAAGCACTTCCTGAGAACGCATTTCAGCATCTGATTGAGATTGCAAAAATTGAATTCGCGGCGCTTCAAGGACGTGCGGATTTTGAAGCTTTCTGGTGGCGGAATTTTTGCTCAGCCGCTGCATGGTTGATCGATTGGGAAGCCAAGCGTCGCCTTGAGGTCACACCGCCCCTACTCGCTGAACAAGAGGGTTTTATCGAATTTGAGATCGGTAAAGATGACGTGTTCCGTCTATCGGCCCGCGCGGATCGGATTGAAATTTTGAAAAATGGCAAAGCCGCATTCATTGATTTCAAAACCGGAGAGCCGCCCGGACAAAATCAAATCAATATCGGCCTTACACCACAATTAACGCTTGAAGCGGTCATTGCAAAGCAAGGTGGTTTTGAAACGCTTGGCCCGCGCCTTAGTCACGAGCTTCTTTATGTGAAACTCGGCGGCAAAAAGAAAGGTTCTGTACTCAGGGTCAAGCCGGAGAAAATGACTCTTGACGAGTTGATTGATCAACATTTTTCAAACCTTAAGGACATGATCAACGCCCATTGGAATGAAGGTCATCCTTTCTTATCGCGACCTATTGCCGAATTCGCGCGTCGTTTTGGTGATTATGATCATCTTGCTCGCGTCAAAGAATGGTCGCGAGGCGGAGAAGAGGGGAGCGAGAGCGAATGAGCGCTGACTCTCTCCGCTATGATACGGACATCAAACAAAGACGCGCTTCGGATCCAAAAGCTTCCGCGTTTGTGGCGGCTAATGCCGGTTCCGGGAAAACCCATGTTCTGGTAAAGCGACTCTTGCGACTACTTGTTGATGGCGTTGATCCGGGAAAAATTCTCGCGCTTACTTATACGACAGCCGCTGCCGCCAATATGTCCACGCGTGTCTTTCGCGATCTTTCACGATGGGTCACTCTTGATGATGATGCGCTCGGGAAAGAACTTTTTGACCTCGATCAACAAACTCCAAGCATAACAAAAATCAAAGAAGCACGGCGGCTTTTTGCGCGAGCGGTTGAAACACCAGGTGGCCTGAAGATTCAGACCATCCATGCCTTTTGTGAACGCGTTCTGCATCTCTTCCCGTTTGAGGCCAATGTTCCAGCGGGCTTTGACATTCTTGATGAGAAAGCCGTTGAGGATCGACTTCAACACGCAAGAGAGTCTGTCATCTCCACCGCGGGTCGATCTGATCCCGTGTTAGGTGAAGCCTTGGCCTTGGTCATTGAAACCACCGGTGAAACGGGTTTCAATAAAGTGATTGATCCTCTTGTGAAGGAACGCACCGCTCTTCGTGAGCTTCTTCGAGAGAAGCATGGCAAAACCGCTAGCGATTACCGCATCAGAAGAGCTTTGGGTTTACGCATCGAAGACACATCAGAATCAGTCTCACGAGCGCTTTATGACGGTCGGCTCTCTGACGAACAGCTCCGCGCGATGATGGCGGTTCTGTCTCGATCTGATGCCAAGACAGATCAGAAGACGATAGCTGCGTTTTCATCGGCCATGCAGCTGCCTTCGAGCGATGAATGGGAGGATGTCTATTTTAATGTCTTTCTAACTGCCGAAAACACACCTCGGGCTGCGAAAGGACTCACAACCGTCGCAATAGATGGAATCGATCCAAACATAAGAATCACTCTCCTCAAGGAGCAGCAACGCATTGTTGATCTCTTGGAAAAGCGGAAAGCCACGGACTGTGCGGAACGTTCATGTGCGGCGTTGCGTGTCGCTGGCGCCATTCTTACCCATTATGAGCAAGAAAAAATCAAAGCCGGATCACTTGATTTTGATGATTTGATCGAACGCACCAATGCACTTTTCACACGCGCAGGCGCGCGTTGGGTGCTTTATAAACTTGATCAAGGCATTGATCATCTTCTGATTGATGAAGCGCAAGATACAAGCCCCGCGCAATGGGATATTCTCCACGCCTTAACGGAAGAATTTCACGCGGGTGAGACAGCGCGGACAGTTCGGCGTACGGTGTTCGCCGTCGGCGATCCGAAGCAATCAATTTATAGTTTTCAAGGCGCGGAACCGGAATCATTTTTTCTCAGTCGCTCTCTGTTCCAGAAGCGCGTTGACGAGGAGGGACGCTCATCCTTTCATGCCGAGGATCTGACGCTCTCCTTCCGTTCATCACCTGTGATCTTGGATGCGGTTGATGCGGTGTTTTCAGCACCGCATCGCTATCGTGGACTTGAGAAAGATCCGCGCCCAACAAGCCATGCAAGCCAAAGAAGCAACGCGCCTGGCCTCGTTGAACTTTGGCCTTTGATTGCAGAAGAGAAAAAGGATCCGCCACAAAATTGGATTGCGCCTCTTGATGAACCGGGCGCGGGCAGTCCGTCGGTACGGCTTGCGATGCAGATTGCCGATCACATTAAAACACTGATTGATCCTTCATCGAAAGAGATGATCCATGATGAAAAGGGCCAGCCACGCGCCATCCGTCCGGGTGACATTCTGATCCTGGTACGCAATCGGAATATATTTTTTGAAACGGTTATCCGCGCGTTGAAAGATCGCGGTTTGCCTGTAGCCGGTGCCGATCGTTTAAAATTGCAAGATCACATCGCTGCCATGGATCTCGCTGTCCTTGGCTATGCCATGTTGACGCGTGACGATGATCTTTCACTCGCCACTTTATTGAAAACACCATTGATCGGGCTCGATGATGATTCGCTGATGAAATTTGCGCCAGAACGGAACGGTTCACTGGCCGACGCGCTGGATGCAGTCAATGATCATGAAACTTTGATGATCGCACGCGATAAAGTGAAAGCGCTGCGCGATGCGGCTGCACATCTTTCGCCCTTTGAGTTTTATGCATTTGTTCTTGGACCTTTTGGTGGGCGGCGCGCCTTTCGTGCAAGGCTTGGCACGGAAGCGGAAGACGCATTAGATGAATTTTTGCGGCTGGCGCTCGACTTTGAGCAAAAATCAATGCCGTCTTTGCGCGCATTTCTTGCTGAGTTTTCAGCTACGTCACTCGAGATCAAACGCGATATGGATATGGTGCGCGATGAAATCCGCGTTATGACGGTGCATGGCGCAAAAGGACTCGAAGCACCGGTTGTTTATTTGCCGGATACGTCAGCGCCAGCGGTTCGCGCGCAGCGTATTGGTCCGATTTTCGATCTCGGACGGGAAAGCGGACAAAAACTTCTAATTTGGTCACCAACAAAGCAAGACGATCCGGAAATCGTAAGTGCTGCTCGCGAGGAGGCGAGCGCACGTGAAGCTGATGAACATCGGCGCTTGCTTTATGTTGCGCTCACACGCGCACGTGATCGGCTCTATATTGCAGGCACAACAACGACGCGTGCACGGGGTGAAGGCAATTGGTATGACATGATCGCGGAAGGTCTTGCTGATCGCCTACAACCGATTGAAGGCGTTTATTGGCCGGAAGGTGCGCAACGTTATGCGCATGGCGAATTGACGATGTCTGATCACAAAACCGCACCCATCGTGCGCGAGGCGACGTCGCTCCCACAGTGGCTCTTCGCCAAGGCCGCGCCGGAAAAGGCTCCCCTCCCACCGCTTAAACCCTCTAACGCTTTTGATGCGGCTGATCGACCGGATCGCCCGAATGATCGAGCACTTCATTATGCGGCGCGCCGGCGCGGTACGCTCATTCACGCGCTCATCGAGCATCTTCCGGCACTCGCCCCGGATGAGCGAGCGGCTGCCGGTCAGCGCTGGCTTTTAGCAAAAGCACCCGATCTTGATGACACGACACGCGCGACTCTCCTCACCGATGCTTTGGCGTTAATGGCCCTGCCCGCTTTGGCCCCTCTCTTCGGACCAAAGGCCCGGGCGGAATGTCCCGTCGCCGGAACCGTCACACTGCCCAATGGCGAGACGCGCGCGGTCTCTGGCCAAATCGACCGACTTTTCATGGATCAGGGCCGCGTCATTCTTGCGGATTTCAAAACCTCAGCCCTGCCGCCGAAATCGGTGGATGACGTCCCTGAAAAGATCGTGCTGCAAATGGCGCTTTATGCCGAATTGATGCGTAAAGCCGCACCGGGGGCCTCGATTTCATGCCTTGTCATCTACACGGCGTCGAAAAAAGTCTTCGAAGTTGAGCGTGCCGCTCTTGCAAAGGCGCTTGGCAGGATTGCAAGCGGCCCTTCCCTTGACGGGGACAGCCCGCATTCATAGGTTCCGCCCGACATGGAGTCCGATTCTCGATTTGGGCTTCCCCCTTCCCCGGACCGTCCGTCCATCGCTTCACAAAGGCCACTCGCCATGACCGCTCACGTCACAGACCAAAGCTTTGAAAATGATGTTTTGAAATCGTCAGAACCTGTTGTTGTCGATTTCTGGGCGGAGTGGTGCGGCCCCTGCCGTATGATTGCTCCGGCGCTTGAAGAAATCTCGAATGAGATGGCTGGCAAAGTGAAGATCGTCAAATTGAACGTCGATGAAAATCCGCGCGTTGCGGCACAATTTGGTATTCGCTCGATCCCGACTTTGATGATTTTCAAAAGCGGTCAACTCGCTGCACAAAAGGTTGGCGCTGCTTCAAAGGGCGATCTATCAAAGTGGATTTCGGCTTCCGTCTGATCTTTCAAAGATCAACGAAAGAAAATCAAACTTGCAAGAACAAAGGTCGGGAGCAACACAGCGCCCGACCAAAGCATATAGCCAAAAAATCCTGGCATCTTTACACCGCTTGATCGCGCAATCGCATAGACCATGAAATTGGGCGCGTTGCCGATATAGGTGTTGGCCCCCATAAACACAGCACCTGCCGAAATCGCCGCCAGTGTGAGCGCACCTTCGGTCATTAATTGCTGCGCATTGCCACCTGCCAATTCGAAGAAGACGAGATAGGTCGGCGCGTTATCAAGGAATGACGAGAGGCCGCCGGTGAGCCAAAAATAGGCTAAAGGATTGGGCGCGCCTTCCGAATTTGTCACAAGCGACACAAGTGGTGCGAATGCACCCTCTGTTCCCGCTTTCAACATCGCGAGAACCGGAATCATCGTGACGAAAATACCCGCAAAGAGTTTTGCGACTTCCGTCATCGGGCCCCACGAAAAGCCATTCTCGGCGCGGTCATCAGCGCGTGTGAGAAGAAGCGACGCGATAACAACAACAATCATGACAAGATTGCGCAAGAGATCTTGCCCCTCAAAAGCAATGCCCATCAGCGAGAAGAGAGCGCCCGGTTTCCACATCGCACTCATCAATACAGCGGCAATCACAATGCCAATCAAAACCATATTGATAAAACCAGAAACGGATATAGGTGAGTCTGGCGTCGGGTCGCGTGTCACGCCCTCTTTGCGATAGAAATAAAGATCAAGACAATAAAAGAGCGCCAACACAACGCCGCCAACAAACAAAGTTTCTGGGAAAATATGTGTTGTGGTCCAAAAGAAATCGACGCCTTTCAAGAAACCCAAAAACAAAGGCGGATCACCAAGCGGCGTCAATGACCCGCCAATATTTGAAACAAGGAAAATGAAAAAGACCACAACATGCATATTGTGACGGCGATTATCATTGGCGCGCATGATCGGTCGGATCATCACCATCGAAGCGCCGGTCGTGCCAATGAAACTCGCAAGCACCATACCGATGACAAGCAAAAAAGAATTCGTGAGCGGCGAACCATGAATATTACCGCGAATAACAATGCCGCCAGCCGGAACAAATAACGCCATCAGCAACAAAATAAAGGGCACATAATCAAGCCCCATCGTGTGAATAAAGGCGATGGAAGAAGAGGCTGCTCCCGCGCTCAAAACCAAAGGCACAAGCAAGAGAAGCGCCCAGACACTCGCAATCTTTCCTTGATGATGTTCCCAAAAATGAGGCGCGAGCAAAGGCCCCAACGCAATCGACAACAACATACCAATAAAAGGCAGAGCCCATACAATACCAAAATTACGACCGTCGAGCGCCTCAGCAGCCAAAGCGGGCGATGTCAAAAAAAGAAAAATCAAAGAGAATGGCGGCAAGAACCGCGTGAACAAAGTCGTGACTCTCGTTCTTTTCGCCATGTCTCGGTTCCTTCCCTTGCTCTTACAATCAAAGAAGAAAATTCAGGTCTCTGTCTAGCGCGAATGTACGACGTCAGCGAAATGTTCGGCAAGCGGGAAGCCGAAACCTAAAGGATCATTCTCTTCAATTATAAATTCGCCGCGCCCTGCGTAAAAACTACGTCCGCCAATTTCAACCGTTACAGATTGCGGCATGGGACCCGCAACTTCACCGCGCACAAGTCCTGTAAACGCTTCGCCAGAAATGCCGCGAAACACGCGCTTAACACCCGGCTTCACAAGACCTTTCGCGTGATCAAGCGCCATACGCGCCGTCACACCGGATCCCGTCGGACAACGGTCAATTTGTCGCTCCGCGAAGATGCAAAGATTGTAACTCTCTTCATGCGGCAAAGCATCATCGGTTAAGATTGTGCCATAGAGAAAACCAAGGTCGTCCGCATCAGGATGCGAAAGCGGAATGGTTGCGCGCACACGATCCGTCAACGCCGCAGCCGCATCAAGCAAGCGCTCCACAGGCGTTTTGAAAAAATCGAGGCCAAAACGTGAAGATGGCAGAATGCAATAAAAGGCGCCGCCATAAGAAATATCGGTCGTGATCGCGCCATACTGCGGCACATCCACCACGAGATCCCGCTTCACAGGAAAAGCAGGAACGCTTTCAAAGGTCACATCAATGACTTCACCTTTTTCAACACGACATGTCAGACGCAAGAGACCGCAAGGCGCCTCAATCGCAAAAGAAGTGATTGGCTCTTTCTTTTCAATAAGGCCTTGATCAACAACATAACGTCCGAGCGCCAAGGTCGCGTGCCCGCACATGGTTGAATAGCCTTCATGATGTGTGAAGAGCACCCCAAGCACGGCTTCCGGATGCGAGGGTTCAACGGGAATCACGCCATACATTCCCGCATGACCGCGCGGTTCGAAATTCATGGCGCGTCGCAACGCATCATGATTGTCACGCGCGTCACGACGCTTTTCAAGAATCGTTTTGCCTTTCAAAACGGGATAGTTTTTTGTGACGATGCGCACTGGCTCGCCCGCTGTGTGCATATCGACATAGCCCAATGTCAAATTCATCTGGGGCTCCCTTTGAAAATCACTGATGTCTTAGTGCGGCGGCGTTCCATTCGCAGCTAGAATTTCACCGGCAAGATAAAGCGATCCGGTGATCAGAATGCGCAAATTCTTACCTTCATGTTTTTTTATCAATGCACGAAGTGCTGCCGCCGCATCATCAGCGATTGTCGCTTGCAAACCAACAGTCTGTGCGAGTGCGCAAATCTCATCTGGCGTCCGCGCCACTTTCTGGGAGGGAATGGGAATCGCCGTTAAACTTTCAGCCTGCGCGGCAAATGCGCCCAAGAATGCCTGTGCGTCTTTGGTGGCAAGCATGCCCACAATCAGATGAAGCGGTTTCGCTTCAATCTGTTGGAGCGCTTTGAACGCGTGCGCGATGACGTCTCCGCCTTCAGGATTATGCCCCCCATCGAGCCAGAGTTCTGAACCTTGCGGCACCAAATCCGCGAGCGTGCCGCGCGAGAGCGGTTGCATCCGCGCGGGCCATTCGACACGACGCATACCGCGTTCATAGGCTTCGTGAGAAATCTCGAATCCAGCCATACGTAAAGTCGCAATGGCTGTGGCCGCATTGTTGATTTGATGCGCACCAATCAAACGCGGCATCGGCAGATCAAGAAGTCCTTTTTCATCACGATAAATCAACCGACCATCTTCATGATGCGCGTCGAAATCTTGTCCCGCTGCAAAAAGCGGCGCGCCAAGACGCGCGGCTTTGCGCTCGATCACCGTTTCTGCATTTGGAAAATTCTGCCGCGCGACGATGACAGGGCTATTCGCTTTGATGATCCCTGCTTTTGCGGATGCAATCTCCTCAATCGTATTGCCAAGATATTCGGCATGATCGATTGAGATCGGTGTGATGACACTCGCTTTGACTATATCGATCACATTGGTTGCATCAAATTCGCCGCCCAGTCCAACTTCAAGCAGAAGAACATCAGCCGGATGCTCGGCGAAAAGCAAAAAGGCCGCTGCCGTTGTCATTTCAAAAACAGTAATCGGTGCGCCATCATTCGCGCGCTCGCACCGTTCAAACGCATCAACAAGCGTTGCTTCGTCGACAAGTTGGCCGGGTGCATTTTTTTGGCCCAGTCTTATGCGCTCATGAAAACGCACAAGATGCGGAGACGTATAGACATGGACAGAAAGTCCCGCTGCTTCAAGAATGGCGCGCAAAAAAGCAACGGTCGAGCCTTTGCCATTTGTCCCTGCAACGTGAAGGACAGGCGGCAAGCGCCGATGTGGCGCACCCAGTCGTTCAAGCAGCGTGGTGATGCGCCCGAGCGAAAGGTCGATCAGTTTAGGATGGAGCGCTAGAAAGCGCTCCATATAGGTTTCAGAGGTCAATGCCACGCGATGTCACTCAGCGTGCAGCCGTCACCATGATTTCAACCGTATATTCAGGTGAAGCGAGTTTGGCTTCAACGGTTGCGCGCGCCGGTGTGCAGCCGGGAGCAACCCACGCGTCCCAAGCCGCGTTCATTTCAGAAAATTTTGAAATGTCAGCAAGCCAGATATTGGTGGTGATGAGTTTCGTCTTGTCGGTTCCCGCTTCCGCAAGAAGCGCATCGATCTGCGAAAGAATGTCTTTGGTTTGTTCGCCAACACTTTTGCCTTTGGCCGTATTCGCCACTTGGCCAGCGAGATAGACCATATGGCCGTGAATGACAGCTTGGC
This sequence comes from Alphaproteobacteria bacterium, assembly GCA_009920595.1. GTDB lineage: Bacteria > Pseudomonadota > Alphaproteobacteria > Rhizobiales > Beijerinckiaceae > CAIUPE01. The sequence continues at coordinate 16,289 of RFZR01000007.1, forward strand.
TCATGCGCGGTCCAACACCGATGCGTGTAATGGTCATGTGAAGTGATCCTTCCCTCGTCACAAAAACTGGTGGGCTCGCAGGCACCACAATGCGTGTTTGCCCTATCCGTGATTGTCGCCTTGCGCAACCCATGAGGTGTTGCCCCCGAACAAAGAGCGCGATAGGACACGGGGCCTCACCCCTTATTGGACCTCAACTCATGGCGCTTACCCCGGATTATCTCATTGAAAGACGGCGATTAGGACAGCGCGTCAGTTTCTGGCGCTGGATGACGGCCCTTGTCATCGTCATCGCGTTGGTCGGTGTCGGTATCTATGCATCGGGCGGCGGCGAGTTTGAGCGACGCTCCGCCCATGTCGCAAAACTGAAAATTAACGGCATCATTACAGGCGACGAGGAAACGCTTCGTCTCATCCATGACATTGAGGAAAGCCGGGCTGAAGCGGTAATCATCACGATTGAAAGCCCTGGCGGCACGGTCACTGGCGCCGAGGCGCTTTATGACGCTCTGCGTAAACTCGCGGCGAAAAAGCCCACAGTCGCTTTGGTCGACGGTATGGCCGCGTCCGGCGGCTATATCGCCGCACTCGGCACGGATCGGATTTTCGCGCGCGAGACGTCGATTGTCGGTTCCATCGGTGTCTTGTTTCAATATCCCGATATTGTCGGATTGCTCGATCGCGTCGGTGTCAAAGTCGAGAGCATCAAATCCTCGCCACTCAAAGCCGCGCCAAGCCCGATTGAAAGCGCCACACCGGAGTCCCGCGCGGCCATTGCGGCGCTTGTTCAAGAAAATTTCGACTGGTTCAAGCGTCTCGTGCGCGAGCGTCGTAGCCTTGATGATGCGGGTCTTGCCGCAGTCGCTGATGGCCGTGTCTTTACCGGCAAACAAGGGGTGACGCTGGGTCTCGTCGATCAAGTGGGCTCGGTGGACCAAGCGCGAGACTGGCTCGAGAAAGAGAAGAAGATCTCGCGCGATCTTCCCCTCCGTGAGTGGCGGCCTCACGGCTTCCCTGAAAGATTCGGCCTTTCGGGACTGGCACGTGTGAGCGGGCTTGATCGCTTGGCAAACCTCATGGATCGGTTTGCGGCAGCGCCTGAAACGCAACTCCTTGACGGTGTGCTGGTCCTCTGGCACCCTTCAGCGCCGTAATTTAGTCACAATTGAACTGGCCGGCCCGAGTGAGACGAGTCCATTCTAACCAAACAAGACTGAGCGAAAAGAAACGTAAACAATGATCAAATCAGAACTCGTCCAGAAAATCGCCGAACATTATCCGGATCTCTATCAGCGCGACGCCGAAAATGTCGTGAACGCGATCCTTGACGAGATCATCGCAGCATTATCGCGCGGCGACCGTGTTGAAATTCGTGGCTTTGGCGCTTTCTCCGTAAAGAAGCGCGATGCACGTATGGGACGGAACCCGCGCACGGGCGAAAAGGTTTCTGTCTCTGAAAAAGTCGTTCCGGTTTTCAAAGCGGGTAAGGAAATGCGCATCCGTTTGAATATGGATGGCGCCGACGCCTGATGTGAGAAGGGGGCCTCCGTGAAGACGCTCCTCAAGACAATCCTGATTGCGCCTTTCGCCCTTTTGGTGCTGGGCTTAGCTCTGGCCAATCGCAGCGCGATCACGATTTCCCTTGATCCTTTGGCGCTCTTTGATCCGCCTTTGATTTTTACCGTCCCTCTATTTTTACCGATCTTGTTGAGTTTGATCCTTGGGGTTTTACTTGGCGGCATAGCGATGTGGTTTTCGGAAGGACGTCATCGCCGCGCGGCAAAAATTCATCTTCGTGACCTCGAGCGCCAGAGGCGCGAAACAGAAGAATTGCGCCGCGAAAAAAATCTACCGCCTTTGCCGCCCTCAACCATGATCGGTTGATGGTCTCAACACCAAAATAAACGGACCTTCACGATGAAAGTGATTTCTGCCGATGAGATTGATGCGGCACTTGAACCAAGACTGCTCGCTGATGCGCTGAAAGCCGCGTTTCAAACCGATATCGTCGTACCTGTGAGGCATCATCATGACATCGCGCGACCTGATGCTGATGCAACACTTCTTTTGATGCCTGCTTGGACAGGCCCATCAGCGGATAAGCCTTATGTTGGTACCAAAATCGTCACTATTTATCCGGCAAATGGAATGAAATCGCTGCCCTCTGTTATGGGGACTTATCTCTTGATCAAGGGCGATACCGGCGAACCTTTAGCCTCACTTGATGGTGCGCGTTTAACCTTGTGGCGCACGGCTGCAGCCTCTGCACTTGCTTCACGCTATCTTGCCAAACCGGAAGCCTCTCGCCTTGTGATGGTGGGTGCAGGTGCGCTGGCACCCTTCCTCATTCGCGCCCATTGCGCGGAAAGTCCGATCAAAGATGTGGCACTTTGGAATCATCGCCCGGAGCGAGCAGAGCACGTTGCACGCGAGTTAAAAGCCGAAGGTCTGCCCGTGCGCGCGGTTCACGATCTTGAATCCGCCATTCGTGACGCAGACATCATCTCGTCAGCAACACTTTCAAACACGGCGCTTATTCGCGGAGCTTGGCTGGGCCGTGGCAGGGCCACCTCCCAATGCCGGAGTTGCAAGCGAACCGCGAGGTGTATCTGCTGTTGAAGGAGGAATACCGGTTCCGTGATGGATTCAGAATCGACACCTCATCCTGGCTCTCTCCGCGTTCGTGGCGCAGAAGGTGCGAGCCGCACGGGGAATCGCGGCATGCTAGGACAGCACGCCCTACCAAGGGAGGACAGACAATTTCCGGGTGCAGGTGATTTGATTGCGAGCAGCAGGCGAACAATGATTTCCTGCCGGCAAGACAGTTCAGCATCACTGGCGGGCTCTAGACCTGCCGCCCGGATTTGGTCGGCTTCCTCAACGGTCTACCGCTAGTTCCCCTGAAGAACCTCCGCACATTTTCCCCGCATTTCCCCGTCACTTTCCCGTAACAACTCCGCCTGATAAACGTTGGCTTCTCAGCCCGGCCTTTTAAGCGGTTTAACCAGCCCGTGCCACCGGCCGAACTCGGCCAGCACTCTTGGAGTTACCACAGCTGAAAATCCTTCTCCACGCCCGAAATGCTGCTCGCGTCAGCGCCTACAACTGACCGAGCAGGGCCACCAACTTCTGCCGACACAGGGCCAGCTACACCTAGACCTGCATCCGCTTGATGCGTGGCCCTCCAAGGCTGTAGGCTCCGAGAAAGCCGCAGTTACTAGCTATAACGAACCGTCACCCGTAAGCCCGTCAGCGAATACTTGGACGAGCTGCTTGCATCCAAAAGCAGCACTTCCCCGGGATACGTTGCCGAATTGCGGAAGCGCCTGAAGATGTTGGCCGACGCCTTCCAATGCGATATCGCCGAGGTGTCGCCCAAAAAAATCCTGGTATGGGCCGACGCTCATGAATGGGGCAAGCGGACGCGGTTCAACCGGCTTACGGAGCTCCGCACCCTGTTCAATTTCGCCAAGACGAGGGGTTATTACCCACGCGAGGAAGATGCCCTCGCCGGCATCGACATTGAGTGGAAGAACACCGCCG
>RFZR01000061.1 GCA_009920595.1 Alphaproteobacteria bacterium
CATTCTCTAAACTGCCCTCCGAGAGGCCAAGCTCATGCATGTGAATGCCGTTCAACACAAAAAGTGAGCCGATGCCCGTCATCACGGCGCCCGCAATATCTGTGCGGATGGCATCGCCAATCGCCAAAGTGCGCGCGGGGTTTGCCGCTTTGCCCGTAAGCGATGAGGCGAGTTCAAGCGCGGCTTTATAAATTGGCGGATAGGGCTTGCCGGCGTAAAGTGTTGAGCCGCCTTCTTCTTCATAAAGTTTTGCAATCGCGCCCGCGCAATCGATCAAACGATTGCCGCGCTCAACGACAATATCCGGATTTGCGCAAAGCATCGGTAAATTGCGTTTCAGTGCTTCATTGATAAAGCCGCGATAATTTTCGGCGGTCTCTGTTTCATCATCATGAAGACCGGTGCACACAATCACATCGGCTTGATCAAGTGCAACATTCGGAATCGTGAGTCCTTTGAATAGACCGGCATCACGCTCCGGCCCCAGCCAGTGATAGCGACGCCATTCACCAGACATAAGGACGGTGCGCGTGACATCGCCAGATGTCACAATGCCATCATAAGCCTGACGCGACACAGAGAAGCGATCAAGAATGCCGACGATGTCTTCTGCAGGACGAGGCGCGTTCGAAACAAGAATAACGCGCCCACCCAATTTCCGAAACTGTTCAAGCGCGTCCGACGCCGCGCGATAACCATTAATGCCATTGTGAAGAACGCCCCAGATATCGCATAAAATGACATCATAAGAGTCTGTGACGGCCGAGAGGCCTGAGATGACGGGCGCGATGGTTTTAGGGGATGTCGGCACGATACGCTTAACTCCACGGATGAGTGTGGAGCGGGCTATCGGCCCTTCGCCTCAACCTGTCAAGCGGAACGGCGTTGCAAACGCTCGCGAAGCGATGCCGGACGCAATTCTATGGGACGCATCACCTCTTCCGCGTGATGGTCTTCAAAAATGGCTTTGAGATCGGCATACGCATTTTGCGCCTTGTTGGACAAAGCGGGCTTTGCTCTTCCGATTTTACGGGTCACGGATCGTTCGGCAAAATGAATGCCAAGATCTTCGGTTGCTTTGATGTGGTCGTTCGACGTCAACTCGATGGCGATCATATCGATTCCGCCGCGTTCAAAGAGAGCAATCAAATCAGCGGGGTGAATTGATAAGTTAGAAGGCTTCCGGAGGGTTTCAATCATAAGATCACCCGACAGCATGACAAAGTTCGGATTGAGACGAACAAGATCGCTCGGCGCCGCAATCAAATCATGATTTAATCTGAGGCCCACTACGAACCCCGCCTGCTGCAATGATTTCATTAATACCGGAAGTCGTAAATTGGCATGGTCCAGAGGTTCTGAGGGAAGCACAAGTCCGATTTTGTTTTTGATCGACGGGCTCTTCTCTATAACGCTCCGAATATCGGCAATCCCTTGGGGGTCGGCCAAAATTTCTTTACCGATCGGGCAGAGATGGATAGGGGCTTCAAGATCAGAAGAATCCTGCAAAGCCATATTGTAAGTTAATGCCACACGCACACGATCAAAAAATTTGATTACGTCTCCGCTCACTTGAGCTGCACGCAAATCAGCCTCTGCCAAAGTGCCTGCATTTTTGTCATCGCATTTCATGACGATGAAACGATACGCAAAACGCCCGCTCATTCTTGATTCAATGTCCACAGGCTCGATTTTGATTTGCCCGGCACTCAAGGATTTTCGGATCGCGACTTCATCAAGATGGCTCTTTTTCAAAAGCGGAGGCGCCGCGGGGGATGCTGATATTTGATGTTGAATTTTTGAATCAAGCGACGTTAGCCGGGTTTCGAGTGCGCCAATTTTGATGGCCAAACGATCAAGATCGCCAGTGGTCACCGGCGGGGCTTTGTTTTCGATTGCCAATAACCGAACTTCAGCGGTTTGATGGGCGGCTTCAAGAAATTTGAGACGGGACTCGAGTGAGGGCGTGTCTGTGGACGCAGGCTTACTTGGCAAGATTTGGCGCAAGAGCGCGGGAACACCAATGGCGCCAATGCCAATCGCCGCCGCCGCAAGCTCGAGCGATCCCGTCGCTGCGAACAAGGCAAAGCCCACAATAAAAGCCACAGAGAACGCGCTAACGATTAAGAGCTCCGCCCGTTTCTCTAGCCAAATTCGGAGTGTTGACGCCATGATTGCGTTTGGGCCTAGTTTTTGTTCGTGTTCTTGATAACTGGTGGACTATTTATGAAACAATCGTGCTAGACCCATAAATGATTCGCGCGCATAATCAGCGGGAAATAGTTCTAATTTATTACGTTACGTCAAGTTTTCATGGAGTATTGTGTCATGGCTGAAGCGAAAATCGTTGTTTTCAGTGTCAAAGGCATGACGTGTGGGGGCTGCGCGGAGGCCGTGAAGCGTGTGATCCGCAAAGCGGATCCCGATGCCGATATCTCCGTGGAGTTATCGTCAGGGCGCGTTGAAGCGAAGACGAAAGCTGAAGGCGGCTCGCTGGCCGCTGCAATTACAAAAGCGGGCTATGAGGCCGCCGTCGCCGCCTGATCTCCTGGGGCGGACTCATTCGCGATCCGCCCATCAACGATCTGGATTTGGCGATCAGCCTTGGCTGCCAATGCCGGATCATGCGTTACGATCACAACCGCCTTTTTTTCCTCATTAACGATCTGACGTAAGATTGAAACGACTTGGGCGCTCGAAGCCGTATCGAGATTTCCGGTTGGTTCATCTGCAAGAATGACAGAAGGTTCATTCGCCAAGGCACGCGCAATGGCCACGCGTTGTCTTTGGCCGCCGGAGAGTTGATCGGGCCTTTTCCATAGATGATCGGCAAGCCCTAGCGTCGTGAGGAGCTCGCGCGCGCGTGCGCGCTTCTTTGTGTCAGTTAAACGCCCGAGCGCGCGCATCGGTAACAGCACATTTTCGAGTGCCGAGAATTCGGGCAGCAAAAAATGAAATTGGAAAACAAAACCGAGCATGGCGAGGCGTAAATCAGCGCGATGATTTTCATCAAGTGATTTAGTGGCCATGCCACTGACCAAGACATCGCCTTCGGTTGGGATATCGAGAAGGCCAAGAAGATACAGAAGCGATGATTTTCCTGAGCCTGAGGGGCCGGTGATGGCAACAAATTCACCGGGCATGACGCGCAAAGTTATGTCGCTCACAAGCGTGGTGGTAATTTCACCATAAAGGATACGGCCTGCATGGCGCGCTTCAATAAGAGGCGTCGTCATGATGCGCCTCGGATGATGTCAACGGGTTGAACGCGCGCGGCTTTGCGCGCGGGAAAAAATCCGGCAATCAATGAGGAGAGCAAGCCAACGGTTCCCGCTAATGCATAATGTTTCGGTGCATAAAGAATCGGGAGATGCGTCATGTCAGTGAAGCCGCTTCGAAATTCGATCATACCGACCAAAACACAAAGCATATAACCAAGGATCCATCCGATAACCGTTCCCGCGCATCCAATCATTGCGGCTTCAAGAACGAAGATGGATCGGACTGTTGCCGATCGCAGGCCAACAGATTTCATAATGGCAATGTCACGCGTCTTTTCATGCGTGATGGTTGAAATGATATTGTAAGTGCCGAAAGAGGCCACGAGTAAGATCGCACCGACCACCATGATCATGATGGCATTGCGGATTTGAAAAGCGGAGAGAATATCCTGATGCGACTCTTGCCATGATGTCGATTTATAACCGACTTGTCTTTCGACCCGATTGGCAAGCGCCTCAGCGGCCATCACATCATCCGCCCGAATGCGGATTTCATTGATCAGTGCGGTACGGCCGTCAAGAATCTGTGCCGTCTTTAAAAGAACCACGGCTTGATTGTCGTCCGTCATACGATTGCCGGCATGAGAGAGTCCCACGACGCGGGCAAAAACAGGGGCGCCTTTTGTTGTGGCGAGGGAAAGGCTTGCCCCCACACTGACCCCCAGCTTTTCTGCAAGTCCGTCACCAAGGATGATCGCATTTGAAGCTTTATAAAGTGAGTCGAGTTGACCCTCGATCATTTGGCTTGCGAGTTTTGAAACCGTTTTTTCCCGCTTTGGATCTATTCCGATCACGCTGACTGCGAGATCGCGCCCGCCCGAGCGGATCAAGGCTTTTGTTGCGACCGAAGGCGCTACCGCACCCGGAAACCAGCTTTCGAGCGCTTCCATAAGCGCGAGTGGATTTTTGATGCCTCGTCTTTCGGTTTCTGTGGAGAGGCTTCGAAATTCAACCACATCAAATTGTTTTGTCGCCGGTTGCGCTGGCACTTCGCGCTGTTCATCGGTGACGGAAATATGCGGCATCGAGTCGACAAGTTGTCTGATAAAGTCTTTTTGCGAACCTTCCAACAAGCCGGCCATCATAACGGAAAAGCCTATACCGGTTGCGACACCGAAGATGCCGACAAGTGTTTGTCGCAACCGCGCGGTGACATGTGTCCAGGCGATATCAAAAATCAGAGTCATGGAGCGGTGCCTGATACGCGAATTCGCATAGTGTCTTTGATTCCTTGTGGCAGGGGGGCGATGATCTGTTCGCCTTCAGCAACACCGTCTTTAATTTCAACCATGCGTGTACCGCGAATGCCTGTCGTCACGGCTTTCTTCTGCATTTTGTCATTCGTGAAAACAAAGACATGACCATCACTCAAAGCTTCTGCAGGAAGGAGAAGGGTGTCTTGACGTTCATCGGTTACGATATTGGCTTCAACACTCATACCGATGAGAAGCGGTGTGTCATCCGGCAGAGCGAGATGGACCCGAAAGGTCTTCGTCGTCGGATCGCCTTTAAGGTTCTTTGGCCCGCTTTTACGCGGGCAATATCGTCTTCATTGACATCGGCGGTGACTTGCAAGGGGCGTGGTTGGCCAATCCAAAAAATCACATCGCCGGGACCTACAATTTCACCCGCGGAAAAATCTTCGCGTAAAACAGCGCCATCAATTGGCGCGCGCAGAATCAAATCATCAAGCGCTTCACGCGCTGCCGCAACGCGTGCGTCGATTTCTTTCAAGGCGGTCGAGGCTTGTTCAACGGCTGTGGCCGCTGCCACGTTACGCCCTAATAATTCTGATGCACGGCGCAGATCATTTTCAAGCTTTTCGCGACGTGCAAGTAATTCATCTAGGGCAGCTTGTTCGAGCGAGGAATCTTGCCGCGCGATTTCCTCGCCCGTTTTGACAAGGCGTCCCTCGCATGTGCAGGTCTTGATCAATCTCTTGCGTGCAAGCGGTGCGACCTTCGCCCACGAGACCGGTTCAACAACACCCGTAGCATAAACAACCTCTGCCGCAGAACCGCGTGTGACGCGAACAAGTGTGACGGTGACAGGATCAATAAAGAACCACCAGATAAGCGCGGCTAAGCCCGCCGCGATGAGGACAATACAGAGGGTCAAAAGCCTCACGGGGCGGCCTCCGAAATCAGCGAAAAAGTCGATGAAGCGTTTTCAAGAGACTCTTTAAGCGCGAAGAGCGTGAAACGATTTGCGCTGGATCAATCCTCTTCGGGCCCGGCTTCGAGGATCGTCGCTTGGGCGATGAGCAGTGCGGCTTTTTCACTTTGACCCAAAATTTCGCGGCGACGTGCGTCATCACGTAAGAGAGACGGGTCGAAAGGATTTGCAGAGATGGCTTTTTCGCCCCATTCCTGCGCTTTTGGATCACCGCGAGTCATTGCTAGATTTGCGAGTAAATTAGCGGCATCGGCGTTGGCGGGATCAAGCGTATAGGCCATTTTCGCTTCAAGCTCGGTTTTTTCAATCTCATCGGGTGTAACAGAAGCACGTAAAAGTGCTGACGAGGCAAGCAGTACAGCGCTTTCGCTGCGATCAATGAGCGCTTCATCGAGGCATCGCCGCGCCGCAGTATTCAGCGGAGTCGCGGCACTGCGGATTGCGGCATCTGTCACGGCGAGGCAGGCCCTTACCGCGTTGCGCCCAGAGACTGAGTCGATTTTTGCAGGCATGGCATCGGATCGGATAGGTCCATTTCTGCCGGCAATCCGAGACGCCAAGCGGTGAGCGGCGATGCGCATGCTGTTCGGATCTGATGCGATGTGAAGATGTGTTGTCCAAATCACGCGGCCGGTTGCGGCATGGCGTAACCGGAGATCAATCTTGTATTTTAAATTGTCTTTGTATGATGCGCCCTCGACCACATAAAGATCTTCGGGAGGGCGCGGTACCATTCCCGAAAATGCGATGACTCCACTGAAATGTACAGCTGCCTCAACCACCATATCCGCGAGATTAAGGCCTTCGGTGCTAGGTAAGCCGGAAATGGATCCGGCAATCAGCGCGCCAAATCGTGGGCGTGTATCGACACTGTTATCGGTTGCAGAAGGCCGCGCGTCGAGAAGTAACAATGTTGTCGAAACGAGAAAGCCCATCACCGCCAATAAGGCAACAGCATTGCGCACTTGCGTCCAATAGATTTGGGCACGATCAATGACTCGTTTCTGTAACGTATCAGGGACATAAGGGGGGCGTTCTTCCGGATCTTCATCGCGGCCATGAATGACGATTGAATAACCGCCACGGGGCATTGTGATCCTGACCGGGTCGTCTCTGCCTTCGGCAAGATAATAGCGATCAAGTGCACGGCGCAGACGTGTTGCCTCAACACGAACGATGGGATCCGTTTGCGGATCGAAATCTGCGTTTCGGCCTAAAACTTCTGTTGCGACTGTATAGGCTTTGAGCAAAGCCCCGCGACCTTCCAAAGTCCGGCTGACGGAGAAGGTTAAGAACGCCGCGAGTTGAGGCGCTGTCTTAAACTCGGCGCTCAATAACACTTTATCGCGCGGAATGTCTTGCCATGGGATTTCGCGCATTGATGAGAGGCCATTACGCTGTGTTTGATCGCCGTACCCGGCTCACGGGTGAGTTCGGCGTGATGTTCTTGATGACCAACGCCCGTTTGAAGGGCGTTCCTCGTCAGAAACTCGTTAAAACGCAACAAAACTCAACACGGAATAAACACAACCATCGGCTGAGGCGACGTTGTATCTCTCCTACAATAAGCCTTTTTCGAGACCAATCGCAAGCTTTGTTTACGTTAGGATATGATCGAGCGACAAACCAATGATTTGGATAAAATGGGTTCAGCCCACAGGCTTTGATGGAGCCAACTTGAAATTTTAAGTCGTGGATTACTGACTGGCATTAGAGAACTTCAAGTCCGGCCTTTTCTGCCGCGCGGCGCAAATCCTTGTCGAGCGTGGCAAGCGGACATTCAAGCCGCTGTGCGAGTTCGAGATAGGCGGCGTCGTAGGGTATGAGGCGATAGTGGCGGGCGAGGTCAGTTAACTCTGTGAGCGCGCGGGTACTCGCTTCAACATCAATTTGAAAATCAATGTCTTCAATGAGGTGCAGGAAATATTCAACCATGCTCCATTCGATATATCCCATACGCTCGCCGCGCGTGGCGACATTGGCGATTTCAAGCGACCAATGACACGGAACATGCGCGCGTTCGTTTGGCAGAGTGAGGCGCTCAAGAATTCCGTTTGAATAGGCAATGTCACTTAAGCTTCCGTCCTTTGAGAGCCATCGTGCGGCGACTGAGGCGTCAACAACGAGCGTCATCAGCGGCGTCCGTATTCGATCATCTCTTTGATTTGCTCGGCCGTCAGCGATGGTCGATCTGGTCGCTTTGTGAACTCGATCATCGCACGCACTGCTTCTTCCCGCGTCATTCGATGGCGCGTGGGCGTCGGCTTCAACTCCGCCACAGGCTTGCCGCGCAGGGTGATGGTGAAGCTCTGGCCCGCCGCCACCTCGCGAAGCAGCCGGGGCAGATGGGTCTTGGCTTCATAGGCCCCGATTTCAATGGGTTTTGGGGCAATAGGTTTTTGATCGAGCGGCTTTTGATCGAGGGGCTTTGACATGATTTCGATCCTCTAATAGACCAGTCTATAGACTAGTCTATTTGAGGTCTTGTAACAAGGCCGCGCGCGTTGATGGTCGTAGGATATCCTGAAGGCTTGCCGCCATCGGGCTCCCGCGCTACGAGGCGCGAGGTTTGAAGATCATTTGAAAGTCGCCCCATGAGCGCCCCGACCGACGCATCGAAAGACAATTCTGCTCGCAAGGTCGAGGCAAGGCTGCCGCGTGGTTTGGCGGATCGCGGTCCTCAAGAACTCGCGGCCATGCGCGCCATGCTTGAGAAGATCCGCGCGACCTTCGAGCTTTACGGCTTTGAAGCGGTTGAGACGCCGTTCATCGAATATACCGACGCGCTCGGCAAATTCCTGCCGGATCAGGATCGCCCGAATGAAGGCGTGTTCTCCTTCCAAGACGATGACG
>RFZR01000062.1 GCA_009920595.1 Alphaproteobacteria bacterium
AATCCGATTCCGGCCGCGCATACGATGGCGCGCGCACCGGGCGCGAATGATGCCGTGACTTCGATGTTCACGCTCGCAAAAACCGCGCGTGATCACATGTTACCGCATTCAGGCACATGGACTGTAAACGAAACCATCCTCGCCTCGGGTCAAGCGACCGCAGATAATCTGCCCGCACAAATGGCGCAGATCATGTATGCGATCCGTGCACCTTCGCGTGCAATGCTTGATAAAATTTTGGCGGTGCTCGATCGAACTGCAGAAGCAGCAGCGCTTGCCGCGCATTGCAGGGTGAAAAAACATTGGGTTTCGAAATCGCGCCAAGGCTTAGCCAATCATGCAATGGCGCGTCGTACATTCGAGAATTTGAAACTTGTGGGTGCACCACAATTTAATGATGCAGCAATCAAAGCCGCACACGACATTCAAAAAGAACTGGGCCTTTCGCCTATCGATAAGCCCTTCATTGACGAGATCGAGCGTTTGATTGACCCGGAAGAGGCCGAGAAAAAAATCCGCGCAGAAATTCCGGCCTGGCAAACGCATTACACATCCGATGATTACACAGACATGACGTGGCACGCGCCGACCGTGAGGCTCTATATCGGTCGTCCGGCGCTCAAAGCACCCTCAGGGTTCACATATCCCGATTGGGTGATGAATGCGCTTGGCGGGATCAATTCGACGATTGATCCGATGCTCAATACGGCAGCCAAGACCATCGGGCTCACTCTGTTCGACATCATCGCCGATCCGGAGTTTAGGAAGTCGGCTCGTCAGGAATTTGAACAGCGGACCGGCGGCGGTATCGGCGGCACGAGCTGGGAAGCGCCGTGGTGCGATTATGAACCGCCCCTCGATCACCCCTGGCCCCGTTATCATCAAACGAGGCGTGGATTTGAATGGTGGATCCCCGAAACGGCAACTGACCGAGCCCTCCACCGGCCCTAATCTACAACTTTAGAATGATGAATTCCTCGACATTCGAGCGATTCAGGATAAGATTCCCCTGCAACATGCCCAGATTCGAGGCATGGTCGACAGTGAGGGAACAATTATGAGCATCAAAAATGCATCGCCCGGACTCTATAATGAGGACTTGGCGCCTGCGAAGGAGCGCAACTGGGGCGCTTTCAGCATCTTCAACGTTTGGACATCTGACGTCCACAGCCTCTGGGGCTATTATCTCGCCGCGAGCTTGTTTTTGATTTGCGGTAGCTTCGTCAATTTCATCATCGCGATCGGACTGGGCTCGGTCGTGATTTTCATTCTGATGAATCTGATCGGGAATGCTGGGGTTAAAACCGGTGTGCCCTATCCGGTTCTTGCGCGCGCTTCATTCGGTGTATGGGGTGCCAATATTCCCGCTCTCGTTCGCGCAATTGTCGCTTGCTTCTGGTATGGCGCACAAACAAGCGCCGCCTCAGGTGCGATTGTGGCGTTGCTTATCCGCAATGAAGGGATCCTTGCCTTCCATCAATCGAGCCACATGCTCGGTCACTCAACTCTCGAAGTGATCTGCTATGTGATCGTATGGGCCTTGCAGCTCCTCATCATCCAACGCGGTATGGAAACGGTTCGTAAGTTCCAAGATTGGGCCGGCCCGGCCGTGTGGATCATGATGTTGATCTTGGCAATCGCATTGTCGGTGCAAGCTGGCGGCATTTCTTTTGGTTCAGAAATTCCGAAAGATGTATTGCTTGAGAAGACCAAAGATGCCGGTAATTTTGGTGAGCCTGGTTCAGTTGCTGCGCTCTTCGCAGTGGCGGCGACATGGATCACTTATTTCGGAGCGCTCTATCTCAATTTCTGTGACTTCTCGCGTTATGCGAAAGACGAGAATGCGGTGCGCACTGGCAATCTCTGGGGTCTGCCTGTCAATTTGATCCTCTTCACGCTTGTGGCGGGTATCACGACGACAGCAGCTTTCAAGGTCTATGGCGAAGTTCTGCTCCATCCGGATCAGATCTCGGCAAAATTCGAAAGCTGGTTCTTGGCGCTTCTTGCTGCGCTGACCTTCGCGGTCGCAACGCTCGGCATCAATGTCGTTGCCAATTTCGTTTCACCGGCTTTCGACTTCGCGAACGTTTTCCCGCGCACCATCGACTTCAAGAAAGGCGGCTATATCGCAGCGCTGATCGCGCTCGTGCTTTATCCGTTCGCTCCTTGGGAAGGTGGCGCGGCGCAATTCGTGAACTTTATCGGCTCAACCATGGGCCCGATCTTCGGCGTGATGATGGCGGATTATTATTTGATCCGGAAAGGCCATCTCCATGTCGAAGCGCTCTATGATGAAAATGGTGAATTCCGTTTCTCCGGTGGCTGGAACATCAAGGCCTTCATCGCTGCAGGCATTGCCGGCATCTTCTCGACGATCCTGCCCTTCTTCACAACGGTGTTGCCACCATGGTGGGGGATCTATGGTTGGTTCTTCGGTGTCGTGATCGCGGCCGTTGTCTATCTCGTCATTGGCGGCGGCAATCGCTCACACGCGCATTGATCACTTAGACCGCCTAAAATTTAATGTGGAAAGCCCGCGATGAAAATCGCGGGCTTTTTTATCCACCCACCTATAAGGTTGATCATCATTGTGAGTTATTGTTCTTTGTAGAATGGTTGAAACTGAAAAATATTATGATCCCGATTGGCGTGACCGTTGGTTCGAAAAATGGAACGGTGTCGATGTTGAAGGGATCATTGAGCAAAGCGATTACGGTCCCGCTGATGAGTCAACTCTCGCGCGTGCGACCTTCTATCAACCCATTCCTGTTCGCTATCTCGCGCGTATCTTAAGACAAGCGAGAAAATCTACGCCACGTCTCACTCATTTCATTGATGTCGGATGCGGTAAAGGAAAGGCCTGTGTTTATATGGGCTTGAAAGGTGGATTTGATCGCATATCAGGTCTTGAATTCGCACCGCGTCTTGTGTCCGCAGCGCGCGCGAATATGCGTCGGGCGGGTTTGATTCAATCAGACATCATCGAAACCGACGCGCGTGACTATGCCTTGCCTGCCGCCCCTACTCTCGTATTTCTTTTCAATCCCTTTGACGCGGCGGCACTTGAGTATTTCATTCAGAAAAATCTGTTTCACTTTCAGCAACAGCGCTCACTGATCGCTTATGCCTTTGATGTGCGGCGAGAGGTATTACGAAACGCGGGCTTCCGTGAAATTCGCCGCGACGCGTCAACGCGTCTCTCCTTCCATCAAATGCCCTGAAACTGCGACGTTTTCGCCTGATCCGCGGCAAATTGCCTCAAAAATTGCTTTAATTTTCGATGCACAGGGTGATCCGCTCACCACCGCGGGCGTAAATTCCCCGGACTTTGGATGTCGTCCAAATTCCTCCCATCTGTGACTTTGAGACCCCGGCTGCGTTTCGCGCCGGGGCTTTTTTTATTTTTCGCCGCCTATCGCGCTTTTTGGCCGAAGAGGACGGCTTGCGCGTCTTTATCCGTCGCAAGATTTGAGCGCGGCACATCCGAACCAACCGCCAAACCACGATCAACCGCCGGTCGTGCGAGCACCGCATCATACCAGCGCTTCACATGGGGGAAATCATTGAGATTTTGGCCAAGGCGTTCCGCGCTCTTCATCCAACCGATCGACGCCATATCCGCAATTGAATAATCACCCGCGAGATATTCATGATCAGCAAGCTGACGGTTCATCACGCCATAAAGACGGTTCACTTCATTCGTGTAGCGGTTGATGCCGTACTCAATTTTTTCCGGCGCATAATTGCGGAAGTGGTTCGCTTGACCTGACATCGGCCCCAAACCACCCATCTGCCAAAATAGCCATTCTTCAACGGCAACGCGCTTGCGCTCTTCGGATGGATAAAATTTTCCAGTCTTGCGACCGAGATATTGCAGAATGGCTCCCGACTCAAAAACCGAAATCGGCATTCCGCCTGGACCTTCATGATCGATAATTGCCGGAATACGATTATTGGGCGAGATCTTTAAAAATGACGGTTCGAATTGATCACCCTTACCGATATTGATCAATTTGATTTCATAAGGAAGGCCACATTCCTCAAGCATGATTGTGACTTTCCACCCATTCGGCGTGGGCCAATAATAGACATCAATCGGTGTTGTTTGTGCCTGTGGCATCGGTTGATCCTTCTCGTTTGAATTTGTTCTTGAAGCTCTACGCCGTGCGACTTTCTTGCGGCAACAAAGTCGCTTGCGGTTTGAAATGCGGCAGCGCCTCGATGCGTTTCATCCATGCGACAACATGAGGATGAGCGGACACATCATAATCACCCTGATGCGCAACCGCCGCAACACCATAAAGATCGATATCGGCGATGGTTGCATGATCGCCCGCCAGAAAATCGTGACCAGACACGAAATAGGCTTCAAGCGTATCGAAGGCCGCTTTGCGCTCCGCTTGATAAAGTTCGACCACAGCGGGTTCAAACGAACGAAAACCGAGCTTCCATGAACGCAAGCGATAGACGGGTGCGTCGAATTTATCCCAGCCCCAAAAGAGCCATTCTCGCGCACGCAAACGATCATCAAGCGAAGCGCCGCCGAATTTTCCGGTTTTGTCGGCAAGATATTCGAGGATCGCACCCGACTGGCACAATGTTTTTCCATTTGAATTATCAACAAGCGCTGGCACTTGCCCGAACCGATTGATTTTCAAATAGTCAGGCTTTTTATGAGCGCCTTCCCGCAAATTGACATGGACATAATCAAACGCTTCATCACAGAGCGTGAGCATCAAACCAACTTTATAGGAAGGCGCCGAAGCGAAGAGGCCATATAATGTGTAACGTGCGGTCATCGGTCGCAGTCTCCTTCAAATTCCAAACAAAAATATGACATCGATCTTTCATGCCCCCATGATTTTGACAAGAAGAATACCTATCTCTGCCATGCCACGCTCATCTGGATTTCCCTCTCTCCTCGAAATATGTTTTTGAATCATGTCTCTCGTTGAAACCACGCTTGAATTCGTCAAAACCCATCAGGAATGGGCGGTACCGATTGTCTTTCTTTTGGCTTTCGGTGAATCGCTCGCCTTCGTCTCGCTTCTCATCCCGGCGACGATCATTTTATGGGGTATCGGTGCACTGATCGGCGCCGCCGGTCTCGAATTCTGGCCGCTTTGGGCCGGTGCAGCCATCGGCGCCATGATGGGCGACTGGCTCTCTTATTGGCTCGGCTATCACTATCACAACCAAATTGCCGCCTCATGGCCGCTTAAAAATCATCCGGATATGATTGAGCGCGGACATCGCATGTTCGAGCGTTATGGGGTCTTTGCTGTCTTTTTCGGACGCTTTTTTGGACCCTTGCGCGCGATCGTGCCGTTAATTGCCGGCGCCACAACCATGGCGCTCATTCCGTTCCAGTTGGCGAATGTCGCTTCCGCTCTTTTATGGTCGGCTGTTGTTCTGGCACCGGGTGCTTTCGGTGCGGAATTCGTGCAAGGCGTTTTGAACTAAGTGAAAAGCGCCGCTGACGTTTTCTCATCGAGTTGACCTGTTACGGGCAAATTATTTCTGCTTTGATACTCGTTGAGTGCGGCAGATGTTGCCGGACCAAAAGTGCCATCAACCGCGATCTTAAAGCCTTCATAAACGAGAAGAAGCTGCGCGGCTCGGAGCGTCAAATCAGGCAGTGGCCCATTTTTATATCGCTCATAATAAGATGCGAGTTTTTCATCATAGCGATTGATCGCATAATTCGGCCCATTATAGACACGCGCAAAATGCGCCCAATTCTTTTCGCGTATGACGTCAACGAGACCTTCTGCGATAAGAAATTTTGCAATCGCCGTGAGTTGCTCACCTTCTGAACGCGCAAAAGTTTCAACCATCTCGACGGGTGTTGCGTAGCCGAGTTTTGCAAAATGGCTGCCCATGATCTGGCCAAGACCCCAAGACGCACTTTGCAGCGCCGCCGCCTCATCAAGCTGCAGAGCGATACGAAGGCGATCATATTGATGCGCACCCGCGGCACCATATCCGCCGGCACTTTTTGCGCTGATCTCGGGATGATCGGCGTCAAAGCGCCCGTTTGTCAGACGATGAAAATAATGTCGTTCAAATAAAATTTTTGAACGACGATCCGGCAAGAACCCCGAGCCCGAAGTTTCCACCGCAAGCACCGCCCAGAGTGCCGCTTCTTCAGCGCCGATGAGATCAAGCACCTCATCGACATCACGGCGCGTTAAAGGAGTCCCTGCTGCAGAAAATTCAACCATGATGACCCTCTCGTAAAAGAACACGAGAGATCGTGCGGCGCCGTCGAGAGTTCAAGACCTGATTAGCCAAACAGAATAAAATTTATTGAATTCCGAGTTTCGCTTTCAAAAGATCATTCACCGCCTGCGGGTTAGCCTTACCGCCCGTTTCTTTCATCACTTGGCCGACAAACCATCCAATCATTGTTGGCTTGGCTTTCGCCTGCTCAACCTTATCAGGGTTTGCGGCGATCACCGCATCGATTGCTTTTTCAATCGCGCCTGTGTCTGTGACCTGCTTCATGCCACGCGCTTCGACAATCGCGCGCGGATCGCCGCCTTCCGTCCAGACGATCTCAAACAAATCTTTTGCGAGTTTTCCGGAGATCACATTTTCGGAAATCAGATCAACGATGGCGCCCAATTGATCCGCAGACATTGGCGATGTCGTGACGTCTTTACCTTCTTTGTTCAGGCGACCAAAGAGTTCATTGATCACCCAATTGGCAGCGAGCTTCCCATCGCGGCCTTTGGCAACGCTTTCAAAATAATCCGCCTGATCGCGTTCGCCGACGAGCACTGATGCATCATAAGGCGTCAAACCATAGTCCTTGATGAAGCGGGCTTTCTTTGCGTCGGGTAATTCTGGGAGATGACGCGCGAGTTCATCGACATAGTCTTGCGTAAATTCGAGCGGAAGCAAATCGGGATCAGGGAAATAGCGATAATCATGCGCTTCTTCTTTCGAGCGCATCGAGCGTGTCTCACCTTTTGACGCATCATAAAGACGCGTTTCCTGATCAATCGTGCCACCGTCCTCTAAAATGCCCACCTGACGGCGCGCTTCATATTCAATCGCTTGGCCCATGAAGCGGATCGAATTCACATTTTTGATTTCGCAACGCGTACCAAAGACGCCACCGGGACGCCGTACAGACACATTGACGTCGGCGCGCAATGAGCCCTCATCCATATTGCCGTCGCACGTGCCAAGATAACGCAAAATCGTACGCAGCTTCGTGACATAGGCACGCGCTTCTTCGGAGGAACGCATATCGGGCTTTGATACGATTTCCATCAAAGCGACGCCCGAACGATTCAAATCCACAAAGCTCATTGTGGGCGATTGATCGTGCAAGGATTTACCGGCGTCTTGTTCAAGATGCAGACGCTCGATGCCGACCGTGATCTGACCACCACTTTCCGGTAAATCAACAATCACCTGCCCTTCACCGACGATCGGGCTTTTATACTGCGAAATCTGATAGCCCTGCGGCAGATCGGGATAGAAATAATTTTTGCGATCAAACACAGAGCGGAGATTGATCTGAGCATTCAAGCCAAGGCCCGAACGAATGGCTTGTTTCACGCATTCCTCATTGATCACGGGCAACATGCCGGGCATCGCCGCATCAACGAGCGACACATGCGCATTGGGCTCACCGCCATAAGAGGCCGACGCGCCCGAGAACAATTTCGCCTGAGACGTCACCTGCGCGTGGATTTCTAATCCGATGATGATTTCCCAATCACCCGTCGCGCCCTTGATGAATTTTTTCGGGTCGGGGGTTCTCGTGTCGACGATGGCGTTCATCCTGACGGCCTCGAATTCCTGTTGAATCGTAAGCTCTTTTGCGGCCCCCGCCCGTCCGGGTCAAGACCTAGACCATAACATGAAAGCACCCTTTACTTGGTCGGAGTGGTCCACTACTTTTTTCAGGCGATCTTTAGGCCATCCACCATGAGGCCGGACCATGAATCGTCCCCTGTTCCCGCGTATGAGTATCGAAGCGTTTGAAGCCTGGGCCGAAGGGCAAGACGGGCGCTATGAGCTTGTGCGAGGCCGCCCCGTAATGATGAATCAGACGACTTGGAACCATTCGCATATCACAACCAATCTTGTTCGCGTCATTTTAAACGCCCTCGATCCAAATCAGTACCATATGGCGATCGGCGATTTTGGCTTGCAGACGGGCGAGGACACGATCCGCCTCGCCGATATTATGGTGACGCCCAACAACAAGTCAGGGAAAGACCGTCGAACGGAAGAAGCCGTTCTTCT
>RFZR01000063.1 GCA_009920595.1 Alphaproteobacteria bacterium
AACGCAGAAAGTTTCGCGGTGGACTCGGTGGCCTGCCGTAACAAATCGAAAGAGAGGCGGCGTTTCATCAAAGCGAGAATGATCGCACCCGCCGCGCCCATTGCTCCCCCTTCGGTGGGTGTCGCAACACCAATGAAAATTGTCCCAAGCACAAGGAAGATAAGACCCAGCGGCGGAACCATCACAAAAATCGTTTGCTCGGCCATGCGTGAGAGAAGATTTAGCCCGCTGATGCGGTTCAAAACCGCAATCACCAAAGCAACAACGACACCGACCGACATCGTAAGAACGACGAAATCGGGCCCAGGGGAGGTGCCTGTTTCGCGAATGGCAAAATAACCAGCAAGACCGGCCATGATTGCAACAACAAGAAGCGAGGTGCGACGCGCTTTACCATCAGCATCCGCGAGCGTTTGCGCTTCAAGAGGAAGGCCAGGCGCGGCGTCCGGCTTCACCATTGTCACGATGAAAACATAACCTGCATAAAGAGCTGCAAGAACGAGGCCCGGAATGAAAGCGCCCGTATACATGTCACCCACGGAGCGGCCCAATTGATCGGCCATCACGATCAACACAAGCGAGGGCGGAATGATTTGAGCGAGCGTTCCCGAGGCAGCAATCACGCCTGATGCCAAGCGCCGATCATAACCATAGCGCAGCATGATGGGCAGTGAGATGAGACCCATTGAAATCACGGAGGCGGCGACAACACCTGTTGTTGCCGCAAGGAGCGCGCCCACGAAAATTACCGCATAAGCCAGGCCACCGCGAATGGGACCAAAGAGCTGCCCAATCGTATCGAGCAAATCTTCCGCCATCCCTGATCGCTCTAAGACTAAACCCATAAAAGTGAAAAACGGAATAGCGAGCAATGTGTCATTATTCATCACACCGAAAACACGTTCAGGCAGCGCTTGCAAGAAGCTCGGGTGAAAGAGCCCTAATTCGACACCAATCAAGCCAAACACGAGACCATTCGCGGCGAGTGAAAAGGCCACCGGGTAACCCAGCAGCAACAGCACCACGAGTGACGCGAACATGATGGGCGCCATGTTATGAATGATGAAAGCGGTCATTTGTGGTTCGTCCGTTGTTAGCGGGTGGAAGTGTCAGTTCAAATTACGATTTTAGCGCATCAGTTTGCGCAAGCAGTCTTTCTGCTTCTGCTTCGGCTGATGCGTGATGACCGCCGCCGCTCAATGTTTCGGCTAAATCACCGCGCATAATCGCGATGCGTTTGATGATTTCCGAGAGGGCTTGAATGAGAAGCGCGATAAAGCCGATAAGCACCAAAAGTTTTGCAGGCCAGAGCGGCAAGCCGCCCGCATTGCTTGATTGTTCATTGCCAATGATCGAACGCCAGGCAAAGGGTCCGCCTGTTAAAACCATGATCACAGCAAAAGGCAGGAGGAAAAAGAGATGACCAAAAAGCTCAATGAAGCTGCGAACACGACTTGGCAATTTCGAATTGATGATATCGATGCGAATATGTTCGTTTGAAAGTAGTGTCCAAGGTGAGCACAGCAGAAAGACAAAACCGAATAACAGCCATTGCAATTCAAGCCACGAGTTCGATGATGTGTTAAAAATCTTGCGGATCAGCGCATTCACTGTTGAGACCACAACCGCGACAAAAATAAACCACGCGATTGTTTTACCAATACGGATCATAGATGTATCGATCAGACGGCTTAACGCCAAAAGTCCCTGCATAGCTTCCCCCAAAGCGCTGCTTCCCGTCATATTTTACGGGTGTGGATATGCAATTTAGCATATCTCTCATGTATTTTGATCATCTTTTGGGGAACGGGTCCACAAATTTATGACCACCTGACATGTCAGGCGTTACGCATTCATCCCAGATGTGGATCAATGCCGCGGGCAAGCCGGCTTCTTTTTTGTTCCCGATAACCCATAAAGAGGCCGCTCCCCACAACGAGAATTGTGCCAATAATGGCGGCGAGGCCAGGTCTTTCGCCGAAAATGAAAATTCCAGTACCGGCAGCCCACACGACAACGAGATAGCGTAAGGGCGAGAGTATGGCGATATCGGCATTCCGATACGCCGTCACCATCAAGGCATTGCCGATGGAGACCATAAGCGCGGCACCGCCGAGATAAGCAAACTCGACTTCGGTCGGCATGCGCCATTCTTCGCCAACACCGAGAATGACACCGCCGAAAGTTGCAAAGATTGTAGTTGTGAGAATGACAATCTGCGGTGGTATTTCATTCGAGATGCGTCGGGTGATCAGATCGCGGATGGCGACAAATGTGGCAGAAGCTAAAGCAATGAGCGAATAGACTGTGAAGCTCGCACCACCCGGTTGGGTAATCAAAAGCACACCGGCAAAGCCGATTAACACAGCAAGCCATCTCTTAAAGTCGACGAGTTCAATCCTCAATATTGCGCAGAGGATGGTCATGATGATGGGCGTCGCCTGCATGATCGACGTGATGTCTCCAATCGGCAATTGCGCAATCGCGGTGATGTAAGTGAGCGTGACCATCACTTCGCAGGTCGCACGAAGAATAACGATCGGTTTGATCGCTGCTTTCATATTCTTCAGATTGCCGGTTACGGTTATGAAACCGATCACAAGGGTGATGGCGAAGAGGCCGCGGATCAGAAGAAGTTGACCGATTGGAATTGTGCTCGTCGCCAATTTCACCAGCACATCATTAAATACGAAGAATGCACCACCAAAAATCATCGCGAG
This sequence comes from Alphaproteobacteria bacterium, assembly GCA_009920595.1. Taxonomy (GTDB): domain Bacteria; phylum Pseudomonadota; class Alphaproteobacteria; order Rhizobiales; family Beijerinckiaceae; genus CAIUPE01. The sequence goes on from RFZR01000063.1 coordinate 2,721, forward strand.
AATGCCGCGTTGGGCATGTCGCGCATATTTATGAGTTGATACGCTGGTCACTCAGTAAGGCTCTAATTTATAGATGTTGAAAATCGATCGAGCCGGAAAGGCGAAAGATCATAGGGGGGCGTTTGGCCAAGAGAGAGGTCGGAGAGAATTTCTCCCATCACGCTCGCGAATTTAAATCCATGGCCCGAGCAGGGCGAGGCAATCACGATTTGAGGGGCGCCCGGTAAATGATCGATAATGAAATCCTCATCAGGTGTCATCGTATAGATGCATGTTTTAATGGTAAGAGCGGGCCCCATCGCTTGAGGTAAATAACGCGACAGACAATCGCGTAATCCAACTTCATCTTTCGGGCGATTTTCGCGGATCAATGTATCAGGGTCACAAGGTTCACGGCCATGATGCGGTCCGCCAACTTTCAGACCCGGATTTCCATGAAGGGGAAAGCCATAGTAATGGCCTTCAGGAATTTTCAAGGTGAAACTTGGAAATTGTCCGCGCGAAAAGAGTTCTGGCTTGAGCGGACGAAACCACCCAAAAACTTGGCGATAGGGTTGCGCGACCCCGGTAAGATGCGGAATGAATTTTGTAATCCATGGCCCGGGTGAAAGCACAACGCTTCCCGCTTCATAGGTCCCCGCATCAGTTTTGACGCGTGCGCCTCCATTTTGAAGGGGTTCGATATCAATCACCTTCTCGCGTGGATGAAGTTCTGCTCCGAGATCAACAGCAGCGGCTGTTAATGTCATGATCGCGCGATCGCTCATTACAAAGCCGCCATCAGGCTGGAATAATCCGCGATAATCTTTCGGCAAAACGAATGCGCTGTGCCGTTTCATAATCGCATCAGCATCAAGCAATTCGTAAGGCAGATCAAATTTTTTGCACGCCGCTTCACCACGCTCGACAATATCAAGTCCGGGTTCGATGATGTCGAGCGTGCCTGTGATTTCGAGCAAGGATGTATTGAATTTTTTACCTAATTCTTGCCAAAGGTGATGGGCGCGTAACACCATCGGAACATAGGATTGGCCTTCGAAATAGGCGAGTCGGATCATCCGCGTTTCGCCATGCGATGAACCCATTGCATGACCAATATCATAACGTTCAATGCCGAGAACATGTTTGCCACGTCGCGCTAATTCGTAAAGCGTGGCTGATCCCATGCCGCCAACGCCGACAACAATGACATCATAGGGTTTTGTCATTGCTCAGCCACCCGTCACACTCATATGTCGCTGAACGGCAGGACGCGCGCCGACACGATCAATAATAAAATCATGACCTTTGGGTTTGCGTAAAATTGCATTGTCGATGGCGCGTGAGACGAGATCATTCGAAGAAGAGGCGCGCAGAGGCGCTCTCAGATCAGCAGAGTCATCTTGTCCAAGACACATATAGAGCATGCCGGTGCATGTTAGTCTTACACGATTACAACTTTCACAAAAATTATGGGTCAAAGGTGTGATGAACCCGATGCGACCACCGGTTTCATTGACACGAACATAACGCGCAGGCCCGCCGGTTTGATGATCGATATCGGTCAGCGTGAAATTTTCGGCAATATGCTGCTTCACTGCGGTCAACGGCCAATATTGGTCATAGCGATCAGGTTCAATATCGCCCATCGGCATCACTTCAATGAAAGTGATGTCCATGCCTTCATCATGTGACCAGCGCACCAGCGAATGGATTTCAGTGTCATTCACACCCTTCAATGCCACCGCGTTGATCTTGATCGAGAGTCCCGCACGTTGCGCCGCCTTAATGCCATTAAGAACGCGATCGAGATCGCCCCATCTTGTGATCGCTCTGAATTTTGAAGGATCAAGCGTATCAAGTGAAACATTGATCCGCTTCACACCACAAGCTGCAAGTTCATTCGCATAGCGCTCAAGTTGTGAGCCATTTGTGGTTAAAGTCAGTTCTTCAAGGCCATTACCTAATTTTTTCGAAAGTGATTGAAACAACATCATGATATCGCGTCGCACGAGTGGTTCTTATCGATAAAAACACTGCAGAGTCGATCAAGTTCTTCAAGTGTCAGAAGATCTTTTTTGGGCAAAAAGGCCATGTCTTCCGACATGCAATAGACGCAGCGAAAATCGCACCGGTCCGTGACCGAGACGCGCAAATAGCTCACCGCCCGCCCGAAAGGGTCGATCATGGTGTCCGTTGCCGCGTTAATCGCCAAGCCAAGCCTCCATTTGTTGTTTTTCTTTGGGGGTTGTAGACGGTTTTCGTCGTGAGGGACAAGTCCGATGAGAATCGGCTGTCATTTGCTTCAGTTTCAGGAGAAGATCAGCTCATGACCGATACGGACTGGCCCGAGGAAATCCGACTTTCGCCAGACAAATCCCGTCTTTCCCTAGTTTTTTCAGGTGGAGATCGGGTGACGTTGGAGGCTGAATATCTCAGGGTCGAAAGTCCGAGCGCGGAAGTGCAAGGACACGCACCGCATGAGAAAAAGCTTATTGCTGGCAAGAGCCGTGTGAAAATATTGGGGCTTGATCCGGTTGGAAATTATGCCGTCCGCATTCGCTTTGATGACGGGCATGATTCAGGGCTTTTCACCTGGGCCTATTTGAAGAAGCTCGCGGCCGAGCGTGATGCAATATGGCAGGCTTATCTCGATGCTTTGGCAGCTTCGGGCCAAGCCCGCTAGGCAAAGCTCACGGCTCGATAATGACCTTCGTCCCAACTCGGACGCGGTTGTAAAGATCAATCACATCCTCATTGGCCATGCGGATACAGCCTGAGGAAACGGCCTGTCCGATGGTCTCCGGCTCGTTGGAGCCATGGATCCGGTAAAGCGTATCTCCAAGATACAGAGCGCGCGCGCCTAAGGGGTTATCTGGCCCGCCTTCCATATGTTTTGGGAGGTCCGGCTGACGTTTGATCATTTCAGGCGGCGGCGTCCAATCCGGCCATTGCCGCTTCATTGATACGTGAAACTCGCCCGACCATTCGAAACCCTCGCGGGCAACCCCGATGCCATATTTCATGGCCCACCCATCACCGAGAATGAGATAAAGGCGCCGCTCTGACGCGCGGACAATGATGGTCCCCGGCTTTTCGTCGCTCGGAAACCAAGCCTGATAGCGCTTAATCGGCGAGGACGCTTCGGACATTTCCGCGATAATCTGATCAAAAGCCTTTACATCTCGTGGGCTGGCAGCCCAAACGACCGGGTAAGCGGTAAAAAAGAGAAAAAAAGCAATCAGAAACCGCTTCATAGGCAGGGCAGTCCTTAACGGGTTCGCTTCATGATACCGCTCAATTTTCATGCGCTTTCCTTAAGACCGGCTGGTCTGGGATTTAAGGCACAAAAGAAAGAGCGCGCAAAAGTGAAGTCGCGGGAGGCGGGGCGCGCAGTGGCAATGCCACGGTTTTTCCGGCAACTCAAGCACTCCAGCTCGTGTTTTCCGCCAATGAATCAAGGCAAATGCTGATCCATTGATCGATGTTTTGGCTCTTTTGTTTCTGCGTGGGACTACCGATAGCGGGTGGCTATTAAGGGGCCTATGTTGCCGCCATCGAAAGCGCATTTCTGGATGTGCTGCGGTCCAAAGGCGCTGCCAACACTCCTAGATATTTAAAAAAATGGCAGCAGGGAGGGTTTAACCGAGACAGATTTGAAAGGAGCGGACGATGTTTGCGAGAAAATCATTAATAAGCACAACGCTGTTTGTTGCCGCCTCTCTTGGCTTTATGGCGGTTGGTCACGCTGACCCCTTCGGTGATCGCCTTAAAACGGATCCATCAGCGATCGCACGGCCAAATAGCACCCTCATGCCGATGGAATCCGAGATTACGCGTTCGCTGCGTGTCCCGGGCGAGTCGGATCCCTATGCCACTCCTATTTGCTCTTACGATGTCTATTACTGGAACACGATTTATGCCTGTGATCCAGCCCATCAGGGTCGTCCGGAGTTTGAAAATCGCGGCTCTAGAGACCGCTGAGAGGAATGATTAAAGGGCCGCCCGTTTCAATTCGACGGGCGGTTCGTTTCTCGCCACATTCGTGGCCCGGGTAAAAAAATCCAGACTCTGGGCATTGGGGTCAGGCTTGCCTAACTTGGGAGCGGAAGCTAGAGATCATCCCGGATCGACGCTTGGTTTTAACAAGCCGTCCTCCGGGCGCGTAGCACAGCGGTAGTGCGTTCCCTTCACACGGGAGAGGTCACAGGTTCAATCCCTGTCGCGCCCACCATTAAAACCCTATCGATTTCAGATAGGCACGATTTTCGCGAGCATCATCAACAGGTGAGGTGGGGCCTGCGGGATCGCAATCTTGTTCGACCGTGCACCAGCCTTCATAACCGGTTGAGAGAAGCAATTCGCGGACGGCTTTGAAATCAGTCATGCCTTTTCCGAGATTGCAGAAAATGCCTTGTGCACAGGCGTCATAAAAGCCGGTACGCTTCGCAACCGCATCCGCTTTCACGCGCGGATCAATATCTTTGAAATGGACATAAGCGAGGCGCGCGCGATGACGTTTCATAAAGGCCACCGGATCAAAGCCTGCATAATGCGTATGTCCTGTATCAAGGCAAAGCTTCAGAATCGATGGATCGATTTCAGCAAGCAGGCGCTCGGTTTCTGCTTCAAAATCGATAAATCCTGCGGCGTGCGGATGAATTGAAACCGTCAATCCATACTCTTCAGAGCCCATGCGTGCGATGGTGCGGAAGCGATCACAAAAGCCTTTCCACTCCGCTGCATCCATTTGTTCGGCTTCATTCGGACGTCCGGCGGTCGGCGCGCGGCGTGGAGAAATGGAATCAATCAAAACAAGATGTTTGGCTTTGTGGGAAACGAGCGCGCGGCAGGTGCGTTTGGCGGCATCCACAACATCATCCCATTTTTCGGCATCGTGGAATGGACGAAAGACGACGCCGCCAATTAGTGTGAGTCCGCGTGCGGAAAGCGCATCACCCAATTCAAGCGGATCTTCCGGCATAAAGCCGATGGGGCCTAATTCAATGCCCGTGTAACCCGCCGCTTTGCATTCATCGAGAACACGCTGCCACGTGGGATTGCGCGGATCATTGGCAAACTCAACGCCCCATGAGCAAGGCGCATTACCGATTGTGATGGTCATGATAATCGTCCGTTTCAGATTTCAGAAAGATCAACCCAGCGTTTGTCGCGATGAGAGATAAAAGCGGCTTCAACGGCTGCGCTCACTTTCAAGCCGTCACGAAAAGTTGGCCAGATCGATTGTTTGTTTTCAATCGCTTTTAGAAAATCGCGCGCCTCGATGATGATTTGATCTTGATAGCCGGTGCCGTGACCGGGGCCAAGACAAAAGGCTTTGAAATCGGGATGTTCCGGCCCCGTGAGAAT
>RFZR01000064.1 GCA_009920595.1 Alphaproteobacteria bacterium
AAGAATATTGGCTGAGTTTCCGCCAAGCTCTTGTGCCACACGTTTCACGGTATCGGCCGCGGCTTTAGCAACTGCGATGCCGCCGCGTGTCGAGCCTGTGAAGGAGACCATATCAATATCGGGATGGGCGGCAATCGCTGCGCCAACCGTTGGCCCATCCCCTTGCACAAGATTAAACACACCTTTCGGTACACCGGCTTCATGCAAGATTTCAGCAAAGACAATCGCTGAGAGCGGCGCAATTTCCGAAGGCTTCAACACCATCGTGCAGCCGGCAGCGAGTGCGGGCGCGACCTTACAAACGATTTGGTTGATCGGCCAATTCCAAGGCGTAATCATACCCACAACGCCAATGCCTTCATGCATAATCAATGTTGTGCCCTGCAAGCGTTCAAACTCATACGTCTTGAGCACTTCAATGGTTGTTTCAAAATGCGCGGTGCCCGAACCCGCTTGCCATTCCATCGCAAAAGAACGCGGCGCACCCATCTCTAAGGTCATGGCGTCAGCAACATCTTGAATGCGACGTTGATAGACCTCTAACACACGCGTCAAAAGCGCGAGACGCTCTTCACGCGAAGTTTGCGAGAAGGTCTCGAAGGCTTTGCGTGCCGCCACCACTGCGCGATCAACATCTTTCGATGAACCCAGCGCGATGCGACCACAAATCTCTTCATTCGCCGGATTGATGACGTCAAAAGGTTTTAGCTCGACGGGATCAACCCATTGGCCATCGATATAGAATTTGAAATGGTCGGTCATCTCAGTGCGCCTTTCCTCTTACGCGGTGCCGCTATTTTTTTGCAACAATTCCATCCGGCTCTAGATCATGGAATCGATCATAATTTAGCATGGTCGACCCGTCCGGATGCGACTCAATAATGTCGGCATAGCGATGATCCCAACGGATATCCTTTACATCATACCAATGCCGCGCCCGCACCTCCTGCGCCATATTCTCGTCATAACCCGTAATGGTGAGGATTAAAGTCGAAAGCGGCACCTCTTTCCCTTTGTGCAAATCATGCAAGGGTGATGTCTCATCGATCACATGAAAAATCGACCATGACAAAACGAAGACCGGATTTTCAACACGTTCCAATTTCAGTTCGACAAAGCGGCGAAAGCGTTGCCCTTCTTGCGATTTGCCTTCGGCGAGAATCCACAAACGCGCGGAGGCGTCCGAGACCGCATTATGCCGCTCATTCGCAACGCGGATCATCAAAGTCGGCTTTCCATCTAATTGGGTCACCGCCGGATGCCTTGCAAACATGAAGCGCGCTTGGGGTCGCGCAAAGCGCGTGAACATCACACCCGTCGTTACAGCGACGAAGAGGAGTCCAAAGAAATTTTCAATTGACGCCACAATATGACCGAATGTCGTGGCCGGATGCATATCGCCAAAACCCACCGTTGAAAGCGCCTCAACGGAGAAGAAAAACAACATTGCGAGCGAACCGCCTTGTGTATTCGCAATTACATCGCCACCAAGCCAGTAGATGAAAGCGAAGACAAAGTTCGTAGCAATGAAAATCGTGGTAACGACCAGAAAAAACTTCGGCCAACTCATCGCCAGGCTTTCATGATAGAGATCACGAAAAGTTGGTCGCGTACCGCCCACAATTGTAAAAGAGCGCCGCCCGATCCGGACCTGGCGCAGCTTTTTCCTCGAATTGGTCATGAGACATCCAAAATCTGTCGTTTGGGCAACACCCTAATGCGTGGATCGAAAGCTGGAAAGCCCGTCAAAGCCCCACGGGCCCCTTGCCTGAAGGAATGGCTTGGCTTTTGCTCGTAAGGTTGAAAGAATGAATTTATCAGGCCTAACCGGACGCAATGATGAAAAATCAGGCAGTCAATGATCAAATCGCGGGCACAACGCATGCCTCGGCCGGTTTTGATGAGATGGTACGCCCTGATGGCAGCATCCGTCCCGCTTATCAAAAGCTGGCTGATTGGCTCTCCCAACAATCGCGCGGGCTGATGGCCAAAAAGCAGGAAGAGGCCGAGGCCATTTTCCGCCGCCTCGGGATCACTTTCGCGGTCTATGGTGACAGCGCTTCGAATGAACGCCTCATCCCTTTTGATCTTATCCCCCGCATCATTTCCGCCAAGGAATGGCGATTTCTTGAACGCGGCATTGAGCAACGCGTCCGCGCATTGAACGCTTTCCTTTATGATATTTATCATCGCCAAGAAATCATTCGCGCCGGCCGCATTCCGGCTGAGTTGATCACGAGCAATGAGGCCTTTCTGCCTGAAATGATCGGCTTTGATCCGCCGCGTAAAATCTATTCTCATATCATCGGCACCGATATTGTGCGCACCGGTGAAAATGATTTCTTCGTGCTAGAAGACAATCTGCGCACCCCCTCAGGCGTGTCCTATATGCTCGAAGATCGCGAAGCGATGATGCATCTCTTTCCGGAATTATTTTCAGCTCATCGCGTCGCGCCGGTTGAACGCTATCCAGAATTGCTGCGACAAACTTTGGAAAGTGTCGCGCCTCAGAGTTGCCAGGATGATCCCACCATCGCTGTGTTGACACCCGGCATTTATAATTCCGCCTTCTTCGAGCACTCCTTCTTGGCTGATCAAATGGGTGTCGAATTGGTGCAGGGCTCCGATCTCTTTGTCGAAGATGGCGCGCTTTATATGCGAACAATCACCGGCAAAGAAAAAGTGGATGTGCTTTATCGTCGTGTTGATGATGCCTATCTCGATCCGTTGACCTTCAGACCTGATTCATCACTCGGCGTGCCGGGACTTTTTGATCTTTATCGCGCCGGTCGCGTGACAATCGTCAATGCGCCCGGCACCGGCATTGCCGATGATAAAGCCGTCTATGCCTATGTGCCCGACATCATCGAATTCTACACCGGTCAAAAGCCGATATTGCAAAATGTGCCAACATGGCGCTGCGCAATCAAAGACGAATGTGCGCATGTTCTTCAAAATCTCGAGACGCTCGTTGTGAAGGAAGTTCATGGTTCCGGCGGTTACGGCATGTTGATTGGGCCGCACGCCACCAAAGCGGAACGCGCGGCATTTGCAAAAAAAATCGCAGCCAAACCTTCAAACTATATTGCACAGCCGACATTGAGCCTTTCCACTTGCCCTTCGAATGTCGGCACACGCGTCGCACTCAAGAAAGGCTCTTTGGTTGTGAATTCTTCCCAAGGGGGTGGCACCAAAGACACGTGGGTCTTGGAGGACTGACGATGCTCGGACGCACCGCCGCCAGCCTCTTTTGGATGTCGCGTTATATAGAACGCGCAGAAAACATCGCGCGTTTGACAGAAGTCGGCTACCGTATCGCGCTGACGCCTGATATCGGCTCCGGCCATCGCGAGGATTGGCAATCAACTTTGGTGGCTGCCGCCGGATTGAACCCATATCTCGAACGCCATGCTGCAATTACACCTGAAAAAGTGCAGCATTTTTTGCTGTTTGATCGCGACAACCCCTCTTCTGTGCGCTCCTGTCTTGAAACCGCGCGCAACAATGCGCGCGCCGTGCGCACCGCGCTCACCCGTGAGATGTGGGAAGCGTTGAATTCGACCTATATAGATTTTACCGCGGTCAAAGCGAGCGATCTGGGCTCTGGCAAATTGCCGGAATTTCTCGATTGGGTGCGCCAACGCTCGGCACTTTTTCGCGGCTCAATGCTCGGCACGTTGCTCCGCGACGAAGGGTTTCACTTCGGACAACTTGGCGCCTTCATCGAACGCGCGGACAACACCGCGCGCATTTTGGACGTGAAATATTATGTGCTTCTGCCGACGAATGAATCGGTGGGCGGTGATCTTGATGCCTTTCAATGGGAAACGATTTTGCGCTCGGTTTCCGCACATCGCTCTTACCGGCATGTTTACAAAGATCGTTATCGGCCGTGGAACATCGCCGAGTTCCTGATTTTGCGTCAGGAAATGCCACGCTCTTTCCGCTTCTGTTACGGGTGGATCGAAAGGTCACTCGAAGGGCTTTCGGAAATTCTCGGGCAGTCGCCACAAAGCCGCCATGACTCGTCTGCGATTTTAAGCGATCTCAAAAACGCGTCCATGGATGAGATTTTTCAATCGGGCCTTCATGAATTCCTCTCCGCGTTCATCAAAAGGAATAATGATCTCTCAAGCCGTATCGCGCATGACTTCCATTTCTTATGAGTGAGAGAGCTTGATAACTCCATGTTGATCTCAATCCATCATCGCACCCTTTATCATTATGATCGGCCTTTCAATCACGCGATCCAGACTTTGCGTTTGACGCCGCCTTCAGGCGAGAGCCAAACTATTCGATCGTGGAAAATTAAATGTCCCGGCATTGAACGCGCGGCAGAATATCAAGACGCCTTCGGGAATGTGGTTCATCTTGTCACCCCACCGGGCGAGACAAATGGACTCGAGATCGAAGCCTTGGGCGTCATCGAAACCGTCGATCGCGCGGGTGTCATTGGCTCAACAAATGAAACGGTACCACCCGCGATTTTTCTTCGCCCGACAGCGAAGACCATCGAGTCATCTGCCATCACCACTTTCGCTTTGCAATGCCGCCGTTCGACGCCGCTCGATACCCTCCATGCACTACTCTCATCAATTCATGAGACGGTGACCTATGACACGGATGCGACACATGCCCTGACAACGGCGGCGGAAGCCTTTCGCGCCAAACGCGGCGTCTGTCAGGATCACGCGCATATTTTCATTGCGGCTGCGCGCGTGTTGTCGATCCCCGCACGTTATGTCACCGGCTATTTGTTGATTGACGGCGAAACATCCGCCGTTGCCCATCATGCGTGGGCTGAAGCCTTCACAGATGATCTCGGCTGGATCGGCTTTGATGCTGCCAATGGTGTTTGTCCGACCGACCATTATGTGAGGCTCGCCATCGGCTTTGACGCGCCCTCCGCCGCACCGGTTCGAGGCACGATGCGCGGCGCGGGAAGCGAAGATCTTTCCGTAGAGGTTGTCGTGCGCGCAGGAGACCAGTAAAAGCTCTCCTTTAAGTTCCGCTGCCGCGACCCGAAGGAGCCCCTCATGACCTATTGCGTTGGCTTGCGCCTTGATGATGGCATTATCTTCGCCTCAGACACACGCACCAATGCGGGGTTCGACAACATCGCTGTCTTCCGCAAAATGCATGTCTGGGAAAAAAAGGGTGATCGCGTATTGGTGCTGTTGTCAGCCGGCAATCTCGCCGTGACGCAGGCGGTGATCTCCAATCTCAATGAGCAAATTGATGCTGCAGAAGAAAATGGCGGCGCGTCGCTTGTGAATGTCACCACCTTGTTTCAGGCCGCGCGTCTTATAGGTGAAGCTGTGCGTGAAGTTCGACGTGTTGATGGCCCTGCGCTTGAAGCCAATAATGGCGTCTTTGCTTGTTCCTTCATTCTCGGCGGGCAGATCCATGGCGAGCCGCCGCGGATGTTTCAAATCTATGCTGAAGGCAATTTTATCGAAGCGACCAAAGACACGCCCTTTTTCCAGATCGGTGAGCACAAATACGGAAAGCCCATTCTTGACCGCGTGGCGCGGCCTGAAATGACAATGGGCGAAGGCGCAAAAGTGATTTTGATTTCATTCGACTCCACGTTGCGCTCTAATCTTTCGGTCGGCATGCCGATTGATCTTTTGATGTATGAGCGCGACTCGCTTGAAATTTCCTATCAGCGCCGCATCTCACAAAATGATCCCTATTTTGAAAAATTATCAAAAGGCTGGTCAGGCGCTTTGCGCGAGGCGTTTAAGAATATCGATAATTATCGTGATCCGTCCTCGTCTGATGAAGTTGTTTCCATTGCAACGCGCGATCTCTCAGCAAAATGAACAATCAAAAGACAGCGTTGTTCATTGGTGTTGATGGTGGCGGCACAAAATGCCGCGTGCGCATCCGCAATCAGCAGGGACAGATCTGTTCTGACGCCGATGGTGGACCTGCGAATATCTATTCCGATTTTGACGCGGCCATTTCTGAAATCAAAAAGACGCTTGATCACGCGCTTTCAAAGCTCAATACGGATCAGGTTTTAAAAAGTGATATCGCGCTTGGCCTCGGCTTGGCAGGCATTATTACGCTTGATGACCCTGTGCGTGTGGCGCAAGCCTTCTCCGAATTCAAAACGGTTCATGTTGATAGCGACGCGATGATTTCCTGTCTCGGTGCTCATGCCGGAAAGGAGGGTGCGATCGTGATTGCAGGCACAGGATCAGCCGGCCTCTACCGGAGCAATCAAAAAATCTATCACATCGGGGGGCGTGGTTTTAGGTTGGGCGATGAAGGATCCGCCGCACGCATTGGTAGCGAAGCCCTGCGGCAAACGCTTCTCGCCGCTGATGATCTAAGACCTGAAACACCACTCACAAAATATCTTTTAAAAAAATTTGATCAGGATCCTGCCGTCATCACGCGGTTCTCGATTGATGCCAAAGGCGGCGATTATGGAGCACTGGCGCCGCATGTTTTTGAGTTTGCTTTGAAAGGCGACGAAGTCGGTTTGCCGATTGTGAAACACGCTGCACGCGCGCTTCTCGATTTGGCTCATGCGCTTCAAAAGCAAGGTGCAGAGCGCGTGGCGCTTACCGGCGGACTTTCAAAAGTCATGCGCCCGTGGATTGCGCTTGAAGGCGATGATCCTTTCTCTGATCCGCGATATGATCCGGTTGACGGGGCCATTCTTCTTGCGGGAGGATCGCTCGCATGAAGCAAATTTTCGTTGGTGCTGATCTTTTTGACGGCGAGCGGATCATCAAAGATCACGCGCTTGTGATCGAAGACGGCTTCATCAAAGCGTTGGTACCGTTCAGCGAAAGACCGCATGACAGTGAGATCATCGATTTGGCGGGTGGAATTTTATCGCCGGGCTTTATTGATATTCAGGTCAATGGTGGCGGCGGTACGCTTTTAAATGAAAATCCAACACCCGAAGGCATCGGCGCGATTGCTGATGCGCATCGTCGTTTTGGAACAACCGCGCTTTTGCCGACCGTGATCACTGATCACCAAAAGATAATCGACGACGCCTTACAAGCGACAAGGATCGCAAGGGAAAAGAGATCGGATATTCTCGGTATCCATGTCGAAGGGCCCTTCATCGATGTTGCGAAAAAAGGCGCGCATCCGGCAAATCATGTTCGACCTCTAACGGATGCGGATATTCATCATTTGGCAGAAGCGCGCTCGGGCGTTCTTCTTTTGACCGTTGCACCGAATAAAGTGACGCCGGATCAGATCACTGCGCTCACGCGCGCGGGGATCCATGTGAGCCTCGGTCATTCAAATGCCACGGATCGTGAAGCGAAAGCCGCGATCGATGCCGGTGCGCGCGCGGTCACGCATCTCTTCAATGCGATGAGCCAATGTGAAGGCCGAGCGCCCGGTCTTGTCGGCGCAGCGCTTGCCGATCCACGCGTGATCTGTGGCTTGATCGCCGATGGCCATCATGTAGCCCCCACCGCTATTCTTGCCGCGCTCGCCGCCAAAGGCGCAAAGGGCATTGCCCTGATATCGGACGCCATGCCTTCAGCTGCTGGGGGCCCAGACCACTTCACGCTTCAAGGCCGTGTTGTGCGGCGACAAAATAAGAAACTGACGCTTGATGACGGTACGCTCGCGGGTGCCGACATCACGATGCTCGATGCGGTTCAATATATGCTTTCACTGGGTGTCCCGCTTGCCGATACTTTGAAAATGGCCACACAAACCCCTGCCCGCCTCATTGGTCTTGAAGATAAAATCGGCGCACTCCGCCCGGGCTATCCGGCTGATATCGTGCATCTCGGGCCTGATCATCGGCTTTTGGGTGTCTTTTACGGCGGAAAGCGCCTCGATTGATCCAACAAGAGGGCGAACACCGTAAAAATGCTGATATTTGGTATATGTTGCACTGCAACATAAATCTGTTATGTTTATTTTTCTGCGGAATCGGCCATAATCACACCTGTCCCCGGTAGAATAAGTCTCTCTTTGAAAGGTCGCGGCGATGAGTGCCGTCTGGAAAACCAAGCA
>RFZR01000065.1 GCA_009920595.1 Alphaproteobacteria bacterium
AGCGCGTCTACCAATTCCGCCATGGCCGCGTAGACTAGACCGGCTCAAGGGCCGGACGAGGCGGTTGTCTAACAGATGGATCGGGGGGCGACAAGCGCGGGGAGGCAAAAAATCCACCGCCGCTTTTGGAGGGGCCTTATGCCCCTTTGAGACGGTTGGTGACCGTAATCGCCACAGTGTCGCCCTTGACGACGACAGCGCCACGGGCGATCAGACGCCCATTGGCGCGAATATCAACAAGATCATCTTGCACGGGATCCAGAATGATGGCGGCGCCCCGTTTTAACCGGATGAATTCACCGATGCGGATTTGCCTTGTCCCAAGGACGACATCGACATCCACTTCCATCGCGTCGATGGGAAGTCCCATGGCCCGCCTCCTCGTTTCTAATTATGGATCATCGGAAATCATGGTTAAAAAATCATGAAGACGCGCGACGAAACAGCCCCCCTTCATTTTTTTCGTGAAGATCATCAGCCTGTAGAATGGCGGGTGAGCCAAGGGCTTGTCGATTATGAAGACGCGCTCGCTCATATGGAGCGCCGCGCCGAAGAGATTGCAGCCGGTCACGCCGCGGAAGAGATCTGGCTCATCGAACATCCACCGCTCTACACGGCAGGAACATCATCAAATTCGCGCGATCTCGTTTCAAAAGATTTCCCTGTCTATGAAACGGGGCGCGGCGGGCAATATACTTATCACGGGCCCGGGCAGCGTGTGGCCTATGCGATGCTCGATTTGACAAAGCGGCGTCAGGATCTCCGCGCCTATGTCGCATCGCTTGAAGCTTGGATCATTGAGACGCTCAGCGAGTTTTCAATTACAGGCGAACGGCGCGAAGACCGCGTCGGTGTGTGGGTCAAACGCCCCGATAAGGGCATAGGCCATGAAGACAAAATCGCCGCGATCGGCATTCGCGTGCGGAAATGGGTGAGTTTTCATGGCATCAGCCTGAATGTTGAGCCGGAGCTCAAGCATTTTTCAGGCATCATCCCCTGCGGCATTTCGGAAACGCGTTATGGCGTCACAAGTCTTGTTGATCTTGGCCTACCCGTCACCATGGATGATGCCGATCATGCTTTACGAAAAAGCTTTGAAAAAATCTTTGGGCCGACGATTACGATTTGAATGTCGACGAAGGCGCTTTGAATAGCGCAGTGCCCGGTTTACGCCGCGCCACCATGCCGGTTTCAATCTCTTCACAATAAGCACCCGATAGCAAAGCGGCACGTGCCGCCTCAACAAGCTTTGCACGGTCTTGCTGAGAGGCCGTTTGCGTGATCTCCGGCAATAGATGCATCACCGCGCGTTTTGAGCCGCCCTGCCCGATGATTGGCTGAATGATCTTTGAGGCACCGGAAAAACGGCGATCTAACAGTGGCATCGCGGCCATAGGCACATCATAAAGCGTACCTTCGACCTGCCGCAAAGGATCACGCCGGATCGTTACACGTGCGCCGCTCATTAAGATCAACCGATGACGCGGCAAGCGCCCATGACCCAAGCTCCTAACCTGCGGCGACAAAGCCGACATGCGCGCAGGATCCATCAATTCATCAAAGGCAAAATAAAGCGGCACAATCTATTTCCGTTACGTCAACTAATTTGCATTATGGGAGTGATCCCTTTTAAAATTTAGATCCGCATGATCCATGACCGAAATTGATCTCGACACCACAAACAGGCTCGCCGATTTAATCCGGACCGGTAACTCGGCCAAAGCCATTCCTGACATCGAAAAGCAAATCTCCCTCTCCCCGCGCGATGATCGCCTCTGGGCTCTTTTAGGCCAAGCGCATTTCCATGTGAACCGGTTTGCTGAGGCTGTAACGGCTCTGCGCGAGGCTTTGCGCTTAAAACCCGATCATGCTGCCCATTGTGGCGATCTCGGCATTGCCCTAAGGGCGGATGGTCGCGTCACCGAAGCCGAAGCGCTTTTGCGCGAAGCGATCCGCCGCGATGGTGCCAATCCCCTCTCCCGCTTTGCGCTTGGCAATCTCTTCGTGTCGCAAAGACGCCATGAGGAAGCGATCGCTGTCTTTGGCAGCATCTTGGCGCAAAATCCCGGCTTCTTTCCGGCAATCGAAAATCTTGCTTCGCTTTTTTCCGATCTCGGACGTCTTCAGGATGCACTCAAACTCATCGAGACGGCGCTTCAAAGAGCGCCTCAAGATCATCGACTCTATTCCATGCTTGCGATCATTCTTGATAAAGGCGGAAATCAAAACGCCGCTCTCGACGTGACGCTCAAAGCGATTGCGCTTGATCCTCCAAAAACACTCGATATGCGGCTCGCCTCTTTCATGTCTTTAACGGGGCGCACCGGACGCCTCGATCTTCGTGACAAAGTAATGGAGTTGTTGCGTCCCGCCATCAACGAGACGTTATCTGATGATCAACCAGAGTCTTGGAGAAAATTTGATCGCAACGCCTTACGTCGCTTTATTTTTCTGTTTCCCTATTATGGCATTCCTGATCGGGCTTTGATGAAAGTTCATTCAACCGTCGGCAATGCGATTGCGGCAAGCTTTCCTGCAGAAAATCTACCACCAAGATCCAAAAAAGAAAAAATCAGGATTGGTTATCTCTCGCATAATTTTGGTAATCATCCGATTGGTCATTTACTCTCATGTTTTTTCGAAGCGCATGGCCATCAGGATCACGAGGTCTTTCTTTATGCCACACATATCTTCGCACAAGATGCGAGCGGTTATGGCGAAAGATTAAAACAAGCCGCTGATCATTTTATCGATTGTCGCGGATGGACCGATCAATTTTTTGCAAACAGAATTCGAGCCGATGAAATCGATATTCTCATTGATCTTGATGGCTATATGCATGGCGGGCGTCCTGAAATGCTCGCCACGCGCGTGGCGCCTGTTCAAATTCACTGGTTGCAATCTTTGGCGGGATGTCCTGCGCCCTATATTGATTACACAATTGTTGATCGCATTCTTGTACCCGATGAGGAGCGTGATCAGGGTAATGGTCCATTGATCCGATTGGCAGATGCGTTTCAATGTGGCGAACTTTTTGATCTTCCCCCCTCATCCCCTTCACGCGCAAGTCATGATTTACCAGACGATGCCTTTGTTTTTTGCGCCTTCGGCAATTGGCTCAAAATTGACGAGCATGTTTTTAATGATTGGATGACAATTCTAAAGGCGGTTCCAAAAAGCGTTCTCTGGTTGACCTCCGGGCCGTTGCCCACTTCGCTCTCAACACTGCAACGCTATGCGGAAGCGCAAGGCGTTGAGGGGTCGCGCTTGATCGTGGCGCCGCGTACCGATGATAAAATTTCCCATATTGATCGGCATCGCTGCGCTGATCTTTATATCGATACTTATACATTCAGCGCGGCAACAAGCGCGACAGATGCACTCTCGGCGGGATTGCCTGTACTCACAAAGCGCGGATCAACCGCGCAATCACGTCTTGCCGAGAGTCTCATCCGCGCGACGGGCGTCCCTCAACTTATTGTTGAGGATCGGCAAGCCTATATCGAAACGGCGATCACACTTGCAAAAAATCCGGATCAACTAAAAAATCACCAGAAGGCGTTGCGAGATGCATTACCCAACGCGCCACTCTTTGATGCGCATCGCATGGTGCGCCAATTTGAAATGATCTATGACCACATAATCACACGCTATCGCGCAGGACTTAAGCCTGAACATTTCGATGTCGTGCTTTGAAATGATTTCGAAGACTCACGCGAATTCAAGAATGACGGCATCAACGGCCAAGCTATCGCCTTCCTTCGCGTGAATTTTGGAAATCTTACCGTCGCGCTCGGCGCGCAACACATTTTCCATTTTCATCGCCTCGACAATGGCTAAAATCTCACCAGCCTTCACCTCTTGCGTTTCTTTAACCGCAATTGATCTCACAAGACCCGGCATCGGACAAAGAAGTGATTTGCCTGTGTCGGCTTCAACACGCGGCGGCATTAACGCATAAAGCTCGGCCTCGCGCTCGGTGAACACGCGAAGCGTGGCCGCGACGCCAGCATGGGCGACATGGATTCCGTTGAGCACAGACCGGATCTGCGCAGCGACCGGTTTATGATTGATTGTTCCAAAAAAGACTGGTTGCCCCGGCTTCCATTCGGATTCAACCACGAGAATTTTCCCATTATGCGGAAGAAAAAATTCGAAAGCATGGTTATGATCAGCAATCTCAATGATCAAACGATGCGCGCCCGTCTCAACAACACGTCGACGATCAAAGCGCACGGGCACAGCCGCGCGCATCTGTCCTGAAATCTTACGCTTACGTTCATTCAGACGATGATCAGCAAAGGCTGCAATGGCTGCCAAGTGATCAAGCAATTCGCCTTCCGGCTCGATTGGATGAAACCCTTCCGGAAATTCTTCGGCAATAAATCCGGTTGAAAGACGTCCCTCTTTCCAACGCGGATGCGCCATCAAAGCGGAAAGAAACGGAATATTGTGGCGGATGCCTTCAATTGCAAAAGCATCAAGCGCATCAGCCTGTGCCGCAATCGCTTCCGCACGCGTCGGCGCATGACTCACAAGTTTCGCAATCATCGGATCATAGAAGATCGAAATCTCGCCGCCTTCGTAAACGCCGGTATCATTTCTGATGGTGACGCCCTTTTCACTCTGTTCAATCGGCGGACGATAAGTGACAAGCCGCCCTGTTGACGGCAGAAAATTACGCGTTGGGTCTTCAGCATAGACGCGACTCTCCACCGCCCAACCGTTAAGCTTCACATCGCCTTGTGAGAGAGTAAGTTTTTCACCCGCTGCGACACGGATCATCTGTTCGACAAGATCAATGCCCGTAATAAGCTCAGTCACCGGATGCTCGACTTGGAGCCTCGTGTTCATTTCAAGAAAGAAAAAGCTTTTGTCTTGGCCAGCAACAAATTCAACAGTACCGGCTGAATCATATCCCACCGCTTTCGCAAGCGCGACAGCCTGCTCGCCCATTTTTTTGCGGGTCGCTTCATCAAGTAACGGCGATGGCGCTTCTTCAATCACTTTTTGATTGCGGCGTTGAATGGAACATTCGCGCTCGCCGAGATAGATCACATTGCCGTGCTTGTCGCCGAGCACTTGAATTTCGATATGGCGTGGATTGACGATGAATTTTTCGACAAACACACGATCATCACCAAAGGACGAAGCCGCTTCCGATTTCGCACGCGCGAACCCCTCCGCCACTTCACCGGATGAATAAGCGATGCGCATACCTTTACCACCGCCACCGGCTGAGGCTTTGATCATCACCGGATAACCAATCTCATCGGCAATCTTCACCGCATGATCCGGATCTTCGATGACGCCCAGAAATCCCGGCACAGTTGAAACTTTTGCGGCATTCGCAAACTTCTTCGATTCAATCTTATCGCCCATCGCTTCAATCGCTTTGGGATTGGGGCCGATAAAGACGATGCCTTCCGCCTTCAACGCTTCGGCAAAGGCCGCGCGTTCCGAGAGAAATCCATAACCGGGATGCACCGCTTCAGCGCCTGTCGCTTTGCAAGCGGCGATGATTTTTTCGATCACGAGATAGGATTGGGCGGCGGGCGCGGGACCGATATGGATGGCCTCATCGGCCATCTCGACATGCAGCGCGTCTTTATCGGCATCGGAGTAAACGGCGACCGTTTTGATCCCCATGCGGCGCGCGGTCTTTATCACGCGGCAAGCAATTTCACCGCGATTGGCAATCAGAATCTTCTTGAACATACCCTGCCCCGAACGGCCCCTTTATGTCATTCCGGTGACTGTTCTAGGGGGAAATCTGGTAGGGGTAAACTCAACCCAAAGACGGATGGACCGCGAGCCCGCCCTGTGACCCCAGAGAAGGCATAATGGAAAGCATGGCCGCCACTTCCCTTTGCCGCTGACGCCGTGCGCGGGCACCTGAGAGCCCATCAAGCCGCTTTTTGAGATTTGGGGGCGGATCGACACATTCCTCGCTCAAAATCGTGAGCAGAGCCCGTGTCGAAGGTGTGGCGCCCGTGCTGTCGAGCCCCAGGCGGAACGCGAGCCATTCGAGATCACGCTCGGAAATCTGCCCTGTCGGACGCCGCTCCCAAATAAAATAGGTTGCCATCTGCTCGACAAAGAAAGAAAGCCACAAAGGGCTCATCTCGCGGACGTGGCGTTCAAGCCGCACCAAATCTCCCGCCTCAATGGCGCTAAGTCCCCCGCCCGCAGCCAATAAATCGCGCAAGCGCTCGACATCGGCGTCTTCCACCTTCTGTCGTTCAATCAAGAGAGAAATAGTCGATCGAATTCGGCTTTTTGTCATCGGCAATAACTCGGCATAATCCGCAGGGTACGGATCCAGCGAGAGCCTTGCAAAGCGAGACAAGAAAAAGGTTAATGGGACCCAGACTTTCAGAAGTTTGGTTAAAGCTCTCTTTCCAAAATGCTCAAAATGCGTGTTGTCTTCTTCAGCTTTTGATGAAATCTATCTTCGATGACCGTCTCCATCATTATTCCCGCTTGCGATGCTGAATCCACTTTGCCGCGCGCGCTTAAAAGCCTCTTTCGACAAACGGAACCCGATTGGCAGGCAATCATCGTGTCTGATGATCAGCGCGATTACTCCACGTTTCTTCGAAGCCAAGGCATCAATGATCAGCGTTTGGCTTTTGCCTCAACGGGACTTTATCGCTCCGGCTGCCATCATGCGCGCAATGTGGGCTTTGAATTTGTAACAGGCGATTATGTAACCCAACTTGATGCCGATGATGAATTTACCGCTGATCGGCTGGCAATATTAGTGCCGCTTGCCGAACATTATGGCGCCGCAGCCGATAATCTCTTGATGATTGATGAGACAACAGAAGTAAAAATTGCCACGGTTATGGGCGAGATGAAAGAAGTTCGTCATCTTGATCTTCACCTTTTTATGACTCTCAACGCGCCGCTTGTTCCCTTGATCCGGCGCGATCACGTATTACCGCGCGTAAACGGCGTGGAATTTTCTGAAGACGTGATTGCCAATATTCAATTGATCGACCGCATCGGTACTTTGCCCGTGACCGCTTCATCAAGCTATATCTACCGCATCGACACCCAGTCCATGGCGAATAAAGAAGGCGCGGCGGAGAAATTCGAGCGCGGCTATTCCGAATATATCGAGCGCTTGGATAAGGGTGACGGCTTCGGATTAAAAACTGACAATCGTGTAATTGCGCGTGAAGGGCTTATCGCCAAACGTAAGCTTAATCGAGATTATGTTGAAGCCATCGAAAGAGAACCTTCGCTCACTTTCTCAGAATTTGCACAGCGGCAATTCAATTAAGTTCACAACGGAATATTGTCGTGCTTCTTCCATGGCCGTTCGGCTTTTTTGGTGGCGAGCATCGAGAGGGCGCGGGCGACGCGACGACGCGTTGAATGCGGCATAATCACTTCGTCAATATAACCGCGCTCGGCCGCGACGAAGGGAGACAGAAACCGCTCTTCATAATCTTTTGTGCTTTTTGCGATTTTTTCCGGATCATTCATATCGGCGCGGAAAATGATTTCGACCGCGCCTTTGGCACCCATCACCGCGATTTGCGCTGTGGGCCACGCATAATTCACATCACCGCCCAAATGTTTTGAGGCCATCACGTCATAAGCACCACCGAAGGCTTTGCGCGTAATAACCGTCACGAGCGGTACGCTCGCTTCGCCATAAGCGAACAAAAGCTTCGCACCATGTTTGATCAAGCCGCCATATTCCTGCGCAGTGCCGGGAAGAAAACCGGGCACATCGACAAAGGTCACAATCGGAATCTCAAACGCGTCACAGAAACGCACAAAGCGCGCCGCTTTGCGTGACGCATCAGAGTCAAGAACACCGGCGAGCACCATTGGTTGATTGGCAACAATGCCGACTGTGCGCCCTTCCATACGGCCGAAACCGGTGATGATATTTTTGGCGAAGCTTTCTTGGATTTCAAAAAAATCGCCTTCATCAACCGTTTTTGAAATCAACTCTTTCATATCATAGGGCT
>RFZR01000066.1 GCA_009920595.1 Alphaproteobacteria bacterium
TAAGAGGATGCGCCGCGTTAGCGCGTTATCGATCATCATCTGCCCCCGTCATCTCGCCTGCATCAAACCCAAAACCGGTAAATAACCCGTGAAGGCCGCAGACCGGCGCGACGTTTCGCCTGTATGGACAGGGAAGAAGACTAGGCGCAAATTCATGGAGTTCCAAGCCGAGGCGTTTCGAGCCGAGGCGTTTCGGGCCGATACCTCGGCCCAGCCGTAGGATTTTTGAAACCCATTATGACAACCGGTTTCGACGCTCATTTCGACCCGCCTTTCCGGATCCTCAATCCGAAGAGCGGCCCCTCGGCGTTATTGTTCAATTCCCCCCATTCGGGTCGCGTTTATCCTGAGAGTTTTTTGAACGCATCGCGTCTTGATCCGCTCGCGCTTCGCCGCTCGGAAGATATGGATGTCGATCATCTTTTCAGCGATGTCATTGAAGCCGGCGCGTCTTTTATGTGTGTCGAATTCCCGCGCGCGTTTTGTGATGTTAATCGCGAGCCCTATGAGCTCGATCCAAAAATGTTCTCGGAACGTTTGCCTCCATACGTGAATTCTTCCTCGCTCAGAGTTGCGAGCGGGCTTGGCACAGTTCCGCGAACCGTGGGTGATGGCCAAGAAATTTACAAAGGCACACTTCCACTTGCAGAAGCCTTTGATCGCATCGAATGGCTTTACAAACCCTATCACCGCGCACTCGCGCGGCAATTAACAACAGCGCATCGTCGTTATGGTTTTGCGCTGCTCATTGATTGTCACTCGATGCCCTCAGCGGCAGTGACGCGCTCAGAAAGCTATCGCTGTGATGTTGTGATTGGCGATCGTTTCGGCTCGAGTTGCGATGCGGATATTACAGATCGCATCGAAGCCTCTTTGCGTGCTTCAGGTTATCAGGTGGCCCGCAACCGGCCTTATGCGGGAGGCTTCATCACCGAACACCACGGCGCCCCTGGCAATGGCGTTCATGCGCTGCAGATCGAAGTTAATCGTTCGCTCTATATGGATGAGCGTCGGATGACGCGACTTCCGCATTTCGAACAGTTGAAACAGGATCTCGGTGCGATGGCGCATGATCTTGCACTTTTCGTTGAAGATTTTATCCGCCCGGAACGGCTTGCGGCGGAGTAGCGCTCGGGGTTTAGCGGCCCAAAACAACCCGACCAAAAAAGAGGCCGTCCTAATGGCGGCCCAAATAGACCCCACAAAAAAAGAGGCCGTCCTAATGGCGGCCCAAATAGACCCCACAAAAAAAGAGGCCGCCATGATGGCGGCCTAAGTCTAGGGAGGAAACGCCCAAGAAGGGCAGGCGAAATCGCTGTTTCAGCGATATCGCACCGCAACAATATGAATGTGCACTGCACAAAAATCAAGGGCGATGTTGAGATATTTAGTCGAATTATATGACAAATCAACCGAAGTGTTGGATTTTAGTTAATTAAATCATAAACTTAGCTTATCTATGCAAAAATAAGATGGCTGTATTCTCTGGCCCTTGTTGCGAGCATGAGCCCGAGTTTCGGCCATTCACGACGTCGATTTGCCAGAAAGGCGATTGACCGCATAAATAGGCCGTCTTTCGCTCATCAGGAGACCGATGATGACCGCTGTCGATTTTTCGGCCTTTGTTGACGAGCTCGCCACTTTGTCGGGCGCCGCCATTCTCCCCTTTTTCCGGTCTTCTCTTGCCGCTTCCGATAAAAATGAGGGCGGCCTTTTTGATCCCGTCACCGAAGCCGATCGCGCGAGCGAAGTTGTGATGCGCAAACGCATTCGCGAAGTCTTTCCGCATCACGGGATTGTGGGCGAGGAATTTGGCTCTGAAAATGCAGATGCCGAATTTGTGTGGGTGCTTGATCCAATCGATGGAACAAAAGCCTTCATCTCGGGCTTGCCTTTATGGGGCACATTGATTGGCCTCACCCGCAACGGATCTGCTGCCTACGGGATGATGAATCAACCTTTTACCAAAGAACGTTTTTTTGGTGACGGTGGCAAAGCCACTTTGAAAACACCCCAAGGCGAACGCACGCTCAAAACACGTGCCTGCGCATCGTTAAAGGACGCCACACTTTCAAGCACATCGATGACGATGTTTAACGCGAAAGAGGCTGACGCTTTTCGACGTATTGAAGCCGCCGCGCGTCTCACGCGTTTCGGTTATGATTGCTATGCTTATTGCATGGTGGCGGCGGGCTTCATGGATGTTGTGATCGAAGCCAATCTCAAACCCTATGATGTTGTGGCCCTCATTCCGATTATCGAAGGTGCCGGCGGCATCATGACCACATGGGATGGCAAGCCCGCAACCGAAGGCGGACAAATCATTGCCGCCGGCGATAAAAGGGTTCACGCCGAAGCGCTTGAGCTTTTAAATCGATAAGCGCTTCAAGAAACAAATTCATCAAAAGCCTGCCAGAATTGATGCCTTAACGCATCGCGCTCCAGCAGAATTTCATGTTCTGCATCTTCAAGCTTAAGCAATTTTCCATTCTGAAGATTTGCAACAAAGCGCTCAGTCGCCTCGGTATCGGTAACACGATCCTCTGGTCCGGCAACAAAAAGAAGCGGTGTTGAAATCGATTGAGCGGTGCGAGGATCTTGCAGTCGTGTCATCGCATCAAAACTTGTTTTGACCCATCCAATCGTTGGACTCGCAATCGCAAGATCAGCTGCCTCAGCCACAATCATTCTTGAAATGCCAAATCGAACCGGATCGGATGTGAGAGGATTATCTTCGAAATTCATAAAAGGATTGTCGTTCCCGCCTGGCACATAGGATCCACGAAAACCAAGCGCCGAAAAAACATTCGCGAACAGGTGCGCGACGCGTGGTGCGCGGATCATCGAAAGGCCAATCATCGGTGCAGAGAGAATGCCGCGCTCAATTTTTATGTGCCCCTTACTCAACTCGTTCAATAAAATCGCGCCACCCATCGAATGAGCGAGGGCATAACGCGTTTTTAATGACGATATTTGCGCGGCTACGGAGAGGATTGCTTCAAGGTCACGTCCATAATCATCAAAAGACTCGACATGGCCTTTTCTGAAATTGGGCAGAAGGCGTTGAGAGCCGCCCTGCCCTCGCCAATCAAAGGCCATAACGTCAAAACCACGCGCCAAAAGAAGACCGATGGTCTCGCCATAGCGCTCCATAAATTCGGTCCGCCCTTGCAGGATGAGCACGAGCGCCTCGCGGCGTGGCGCCTCCGCTCGCCAGCACGCATAGCGGAGCGCGACACCATCCACAGTATGCGTGACCCCGATCTGAGCACCGAAAGGCACCGGAAAGGGGCCGGCGTGGACAAGATCCGCTCGCGCTTCCTGCGGCAGACGCGTTTTTTGAATCATCAGCGACACCCCTTGAAGCCACGCTTTGGGCTTCCTAACTCTTGCTCAGGACGGACCATGATGGTCGTCCTGAAACCGGTTCGGCCCCTCGGGCGAACCACATATTCATGTCGCTTCTATTGGAGGATATGCGATGCGTCACTTTGATCTTTCTGCGGGTTTTGCCGAAGCCGATCTTTCAATTGAAGTGAAAGAGGCCGCACTTACAATTACCGGTGAGAAAAAGACTGAAGGCGAACAAACACGCCGCGAAGTCTTGCATCAAGGCATTGCGGCGCGCGCCTTTGTGCGTCGCTTCCAGCTTGCCGATTATGTGCAGGTCACTGGTGCAGCCCTTGAGAATGGATTGCTCCATATCGATCTGGTGCGTGAAGTGCCTGAAGCGAAAAAGCCGCGCCTCATTCCAATTGCGGCCAATTCATCTGCGAAAACGATTGAAGCCACTGCGGCTTAATTTTTTCGCTATGAAAAGCATGGGCGGTCTTATGCCGCCCGTGCTGTTTTCAGAATCGTTTCAATTTCTTCCGCTTTCGTCGCATAGCTCGTGACGAAGCGCAGGAAGTGTTCATCTTCTTTAATGTGCTCATTATGCGGCAGGCTGATGCTCTCTTTATACCAAGGAGCTGCAAAAATTTTTGCCTGTGAAAACGCGTCTGAAACACGCTTCGGCATGATCGCAAAAACTTCATTCGCTTCGGTCTTCCAAGGCATTCTGATGCTGTTCATCTTTGCGAAGCCGTCGGAGAGTTGCTTTGCCATCGCATTGGCGTGCCGTGCATTTGCAAGCCAAAGATCTTTTTCAAGATAAGCGAGCAATTGCGCGCCAAACAGACGACCCTTTGAAAGCGTGTGACCTGAACGTTTGCGGCGGAAGTCAAAATCTTGTGCTTTCTTTGGATCAAAGAAAATCACGGCTTCACACGCAAGCGCGCCATTTTTTGTGGCGCCAAAAGACAAAACATCAACACCTGATTTCCATGTCATTTCTGCAGGCGAACAGCCGAGCGATAAAAGCGCATTGGCAAACCGCGCCCCATCCATATGGACGGCGATGTCATAACGTTTCGCAACGGCTGCAAGCGCTTTGATTTCATCAAGCGTATAGAGCGTTCCGCATTCTGTCACTTGCGAGAGCGAAACGAGCGAAGGCTGCACGGCCTTGGTCACACCGCGCGGAAATCTTTTAAGCGCATGTTCGAGATCATGCGTTGAAAATTTTCCCGCCTCACCCCGAATGCCCACAAGCTTGGCGCCGGCCGTATACATTTCTGGTGCGCCGCATTCATCATCCGCGATGTGACTTTCTTCATGGCAGAACACCGCCCCCCAAGGTGGTGTGAAAGCCGAAAGGGCAAGCGCATTCGCCGCTGTGCCCGTCGCCACCAAGAACACTTTCACATCGCGTTCAAAAATCTGGCCCAAACGCGCTTCGGCTTCGCGCGAGAACCGGTCCGCGCCATAAGAGGCTTCCGGCGCTGCATTGGCTGCAGCAATCGCATCCAAAATTTCACGCGACGCACCCACCACATTGTCACTCGCCAGATTGATCATGTCCGCCTCCAAAAGCGTGCCCAAGCCCCCTTGGCGATAGCGGCTTTGGGACGCGCCGTCACATACGAAAAATAGAGTACCCCACCTCTTGTGTGCGGAATAAAAAAATGCAATTGTCGGCTCAATTAGGACAGTGATACTGTCCTTTCTGTCCGCGATATTTCGTTTCGTTCTTCTAAGGCCGGGTCTTTGATGGTCATGCAGGCAAATAGACTTTTCCGTCTGTCGGTTACCAAGACGCTCACCGGTTTTGGCAAGAAGAAAACGGCCGCCCGCCAAAAGCGGGCCTAGGGCGTTCGACGGCATAGTCCCGAGGCGCCCGACAAGGAACGGGTGCAAATCGGGGCGCTACCCTCCTCCTGAAACACGCTAAACAGCCCCGAAAATGTTAAAACGGACCTCAAAAAGGCTCGTTTTTAGGGAATTTGGCTCAGGAGACGCCTATGGCACGCGTGGAACAAGACGGGACCGACATCCTCACCGGATCGCTCGAGTCTAAAACGCCACTCGTTCGGGACCCCGGCCTGCCGGCCGCGCAAGGTCTTTATGACCCGTCTCTGGAGAAAGACTCCTGCGGCGTCGGCTTTGTCGCCGACATGAAGCGCGGTAAGTCGCACGACATTGTCGAAATGGGATTGCAGATCCTTTTGAACCTCGACCATCGCGGCGCGGTGGGTGCCGACCCCAAGGCTGGAGACGGCTGCGGCATGTTGGTGCAGATCCCCCATAGATTTTTAAGCGAAGAATGCCAAAAGCTCGGCTTCACTTTGCCGGAACCCGGCCATTACGCCGCAGGCCATGTGTTTTTGCCGCGTGATCCGGAAGGTCGCAAATTATGCGAAACCATCATTGAAAAAGTGGTTGCGGAAGAAGGCCAAACCTTCCTCGGCTGGCGCGATGTTCCCGTTCATACAGCGTGCCTTGGCGAAAGCGTGAAGCCGACAGAGCCTGTGCATCGTCAAATCTTCATCGCGCGCAACAAATCGATCAAGGATGTCGATACATTCGAACGTCGTTTGTTTTTGCTGCGCAAGGTGATCTCGAACACAATTTATAATCTCAATAATCCAGCAACAGCGGGATTCTATCCCGTTTCGCTTTCCGCGCGCACACTTGTTTACAAAGGCATGTTGCTCGCCACACAGCTTGGTGATTATTTCCCGGATCTCAAAGACAAGCGTCTTGAGTCAGCGGTTGCACTTGTGCATCAGCGATTCTCAACCAATACATTCCCGACTTGGTCGCTCGCGCATCCCTATCGTATGGTCGCGCATAATGGCGAGATCAACACGCTGCGCGGTAATGTGAACTGGATGGCCGCGCGCCAAGCCTCTGTTGCGTCGCCGCTCTTCGGCGAGGAAATTTCAAAGCTCTGGCCGATTTCCTATGAAGGACAATCGGACACCGCTTGTTTTGACAACGCGCTCGAATTTCTTGTGCAAGGCGGTTACTCGCTCGCGCATGCCGTAATGATGCTCATCCCTGAGGCGTGGGCTGGCAATCCCTTGATGGATGAACAGCGTCGCGCTTTCTATGAATATCACGCAGCGTTGATGGAACCATGGGATGGTCCTGCAGCGATTGCCTTCACAGATGGTCGCCAGATTGGTGCCACGCTTGATCGCAACGGTTTGCGCCCGGCTCGTTATTACGTGACCGATGACGGCCTTGTCGTCATGGCGTCCGAGATGGGCGTGTTGCCGGTTCCAGAAGAAAAAATTGTTACCAAGTGGCGCTTGCAACCGGGCAAAATGTTGCTCGTCGATCTTGAACAAGGCCGCATCGTTTCTGACGAAGAGATCAAGGAATCGCTTGCGAAAGCGCATCCTTATACTGAGTGGGTTGAAGCCACGCAGATCGTCTTGGAAGATTTGCGCCCGGTTGAACCCCGTGCTGCACGCACCGATGTGTCCCTGCTCGATCGTCAACAAGCCTTTGGTTATACGCAAGAAGATTTGAAAATCTTGCTTGAGCCGATGGGCGCAAAAGGCGAAGAAGCCATTGGTTCGATGGGTACGGATACGCCGATCTCGGCAATGTCCGACAAGTCGAAGCTGCTCTACACTTATTTCAAGCAGAATTTCGCGCAGGTTACGAATCCGCCGATCGATCCGATCCGCGAAGAACTCGTGATGTCGCTCGTGTCCTTTATCGGACCGCGTCCAAATATTTTTGATCGCGAAGGCAATTCACGTCGCAAGCGTCTTGAAGTACGCCAACCGATTTTGACCAATGGCGATCTCGAAAAGATCCGCTGCATCGGTCATTTCGAAGACTCCTTCGATACAAAAACACTCGACATCACCTACCCTGTCGAGCAAGGCGAAGCCGGTATGCATGATGCGCTTGAACGTTTGTGCGAGCGCGCGGAAGCGGCTGTAAAAGGTCGCTATAACATCATCGTGCTCTCAGATCGCATGATCGGACCGGATCGCATTCCGTTACCGGCGCTTCTTGCTACCGCAGCGGTTCATCATCATTTGATCCGCAAGGGCTTGCGCACCTCTGTGGGTCTCGTTGTTGAAACGGGCGAAGCGCGTGAAGTGCATCATTTCGCATGCCTTGCCGGTTATGGTGCGGAAGCCATCAACCCCTATCTCGCTTTTGAAACGCTTCATGCGCTTTCAAAAGATATGGGCTTGAAGCTCTCGCACTATGAAATCGAGAAGCACTACATCAAATCCATCGGCAAAGGCATTTTGAAGGTCATGTCCAAGATGGGCATCTCGACCTATCAATCCTATTGCGGCGCACAAATTTTCGACGCGATCGGCCTCTCCGATGAATTCATCGCGAAATATTTTGCGGGCACTCACTCACGCATCGGTGGTGTGGGCTTGGGTGAAATCGCGCGCGAAACAGTGACACGTCATGCAGACGCGTTTGGTACAAATCCTGTGCTACGCAACGCGCTCGATGTCGGCGGCGAATATGCTTATCGCTTGCGTGGTGAGGCACATGCCTGGTCGCCGCAATCGGTGGCGCTGTTGCAA
>RFZR01000067.1 GCA_009920595.1 Alphaproteobacteria bacterium
CTAGGGATAGCCCGTTTCCAATTCTCACAAATATTGGCTTTCTAGCGATGGGTAGCTTCAGGCGCTGAGTTCTATTTTCTAGCTTATAGCTTCGTAGCCGAGGGGGCATTTTAATTCAGTGTCCCGCTTGTGTCCCGTAGATGAGGATAAACTAACACGAACACCTATGAACATCAAAGGACAATTATCGAATAATATTTAATAATATTAGATACTTATGTGGACTCATGTAATTTTAAATGGATTAGATAAATAGCCCTTTCACGGCGAAAACACGGGTTCGAGTCCCGTAGGGCGCGCCAATGATTTCAAGGACTTAGTCCTTGTTTTGCGACACAATCATGAGCTCGTCGTATATTTGTAAAATAAGCGCTTTTGCGGCGTTTGGCTTTTGGATTCGGCTCTCACGAATGGTGCGGCTTGCCATTCATCAATTTGGCGTCGAGGCATAAAAATTTTTTCTGAAAACAAAAACGCCGCCCTGAGGGGCGGCGTTTTTTTATTATTCAGATACCGATCACATCATTTTGCGTGAGCGGCGATGAGGGCATTGGCCTCTTTTGATTTTTCCATCTGTGACATGTGACCGGTATCAGCAAAGAGTTCGACCTTGGCAAAGCCCTTCACCGCATCTGTATGTGAAGCAGGGATAATGTGATCATCCTTGCCATGGATCGCGAGAAGGGGGATGCCAGTGGCTTTAAACGCATCGGCAAGGTTCTCTGCTTGTGTGCCGCCTTTGAAGACCGTGTCGGCAAGTGTGCGCAAAGCATCCGGCACGCCATCAAGCCGCTTATATTTCAAAATATCATCAATCATCTGGCGGCCGACAAGGGACGAGTCAAAGAAGAGTTGTTCCAAGAACGGCTTGATCTCGCGGCGTGATTCCGAGCCGATAAAGCCATTGATGTAATCCATATTGATGTCCGCACCGAGACCCGCCGAACCAAACACAGTGACACTCGACACGCGCTTTGGCGCAGCAATCGCGGTCTTCATTGAAATGGCACCGCCAAGCGAATGGCCGATGAGATTGGCGTGATCGATTTTGAGTTCATCCATAAAGGAGAGAACAACATCGGCCATGCCTTTGAGAGACGGGTCTTTAAAGGCTTTCACCGAGCGACCATGACCGGGCAGATCAAGCGCATAGATCGTGAATTGATCGGCAAGGCCTGACGTGTTGAAGAGCCAATTATCAAGATCGCCGCCAAAGCCATGAATGAAAATCAAAGTCTTCGCGCCATCGCCATATTTTGCGTAGCGGATTTCACCGACAGGCAATGTGATGTTGTGATAGGCGGAAACTTCTTCCTCGCCCTCATCGGCTGCGGGTGGCACATAGGTTGAAAGAAACGCATCGATCTCGCTGTCAGGCACGTCTTCGTCGGCAAGAATCGCCAACAGAGTTTTTACCGGATAGACCGTATCCACTTCACCCAGAACACGGCGTACAACGCCGGCATCGCCCGCTTCAACCGCGCTCG
Organism: Alphaproteobacteria bacterium; assembly: GCA_009920595.1. Taxonomy (GTDB): domain Bacteria; phylum Pseudomonadota; class Alphaproteobacteria; order Rhizobiales; family Beijerinckiaceae; genus CAIUPE01. The sequence goes on from RFZR01000067.1 coordinate 1,488, forward strand.
CGATCTTCTCGGTTTCGACTTCGAGCAGTTCGTCACCGACGCTGACTTTGTCGCCAAGTTTGACAAGCCACTTGGTGACCTTGCCCTCTTTCATCGAGAGGCCCCATTTGGGCATAACGACCTGCTTGATCCTGTCTGACATGGTTCGCGTTCCTTAAATCTTTTTGGTCTTCATTGAGAGGGAGAGATGCCGGGACCATGGCCCCGGCATTGTTGGTCGCATGAGCGAGACGATGCGCTCATGAATAGAAAGATCACTTCATCTGTTTGCGAACAGCTTCAGCAATTTGCGAGGCGCTCGGGATGTAGAGATCTTCGAGTGCTGGCGTGAAAGGCACAGGCGTATGTGGCGCGGTGATTGCCTTTGGAGCGGCCTTCATCGCTTTGAACGCATGTTCTGTGACAGAAGCAATCACGTCAGAAGCGATCGAACAACGCGGATTGGCTTCATCGACTGCTACGAGACGGCCCGTTTTCTCAACCGATTCAACGACTGTGTCGATATCAATTGGTGAGAGCGTTCTCAGATCAATGACTTCAACATCGATCTTTTCTTTTGCAAGCGTTTCGGCAGCTTCAAGTGCCCGATGCACCATCATGCCATAAGCGACGATGGTTGCACTCTTGCCTTCACGCGGGATCGCGGCTTCACCAAACGGGATCGTGTAGGCTTCTGCCGGAACGTCCGCCATGGAAGCGTAGAGGTTCTTGTGCTCGCAGAAGATGACCGGATCATTATCGCGGATCGACTGGATCAAGAGACCTTTCGCGTCATAAGCATTTGAAGGGCACACGACCTTCAAGCCTGGAATATGCGTGAAGATCGGTGTCAGCATTTGCGAATGCTGTGCAGCTGCGCGGAAACCACCGCCGACCATTCCGCGAATGACAACCGGAGTTTCAGCCTTGCCACCAAACATATATTTGAACTTTGCAGCTTGGTTGAAGATCTGGTCGAAGCAAACGCCCATGAAGTCGAGGAACATCAATTCCGCAACGGGACGAAGGCCGCAAGCGGCCGCGCCGATCGCTGCGCCGATATAGGCTGATTCAGAGAGCGGCGTGTCCATGACGCGCTTTGCGCCATATTTGCCGATCAAGCCTTTGGTAACGCCGAGCACACCGCCCCAAGCGTCTTCTTCACCTTGGCCACCGGCGCCACCGGCAATGTCTTCACCCATAACGATCACGGTTGGATCGCGACGCATTTCGAGATCAAGCGCTTCGTTGATCGCATCTTTCATGCTCAGATTACGTGCCATGATTTTTGTCCTTAAAAATCTTTTTTGTGAGATGTCGGTTCGATAAAAGCTCAGTAGCTGACATAAACGTCGGTCAGTAGATCCTTCGCTGTCGGCAGCGGATCCTTCTTCGCCTTTTGAACCGAAGCTTCGATGCGTGCGAGCACTTGATCGTCGATCTTGTTCAATTCAGCGTCAGAGATCACACCCGCTTTCGTCACTTTCGAACGGAAGATTTTCAGGCAATCTTTGTTGGCGCGGTTTTCTTCATTTTCACCCTTCGCACGATAGGTCTGCGCATCGCCTTCGAAGTGACCGAAGAAACGGACCATCTTACATTCGAGGAAGGCCGGACCACCACCTTCACGCGCGCGCTTGATGATTTCACCCGCCGCTTCGTAAACCGCAAAGAAGTCGGTGCCATCAACCGTCACACCCGGAATGCCGAAGCCCGCTGCGCGGTCGATATAGCTGTCCACTGCAAGCGCGTAATCGATTGAAGTCGATTCAGCGTAGCCATTGTTTTCAACGACGAAGATGACCGGAAGATTCCAGATCGCCGCCAAATTCATGCTTTCGAGCACAGTGCCTTGGTTTGATGCGCCGTCACCGAAGAACGTGATGCCCACGCCACCATCGCCACGATATTTTGAGGCCAGCGCTGCACCGCAGATCAAAGGCGCGCCGGCACCCAAAATGCCGTTCGCACCCATCATACCTTTTGAGAGATCAGCAATGTGCATCGAGCCACCTTTGCCGCGGCAGGATCCTGTCACTTTGCCATAAATCTCCGCCATCATGCCTTCGACTTCGACGCCCTTGGCAATGCAGTGACCATGGCCACGATGGGTCGATGCAATCCGGTCTTTGTCTTCGAGATGCATCATGATGCCGGTGCCTGAGGCTTCTTCACCTGCATAGAGATGCACGAAGCCCGGAATATCACCCTTGGCGAATTCAATATGAAGACGCTCTTCGAATTCGCGGATCGTCTTCATTTTTGTATAGGCTTCCAAAAGTTTTTCTTTGGGAAGCGGGAAGGGATTATTGGACATTTGTTTTTCCTCCTTTTGGCATCAAGATGCGGTCATCGATTATTGGCTCTCTGGACCGCGGTTAATTCAATTTCATCAAACCCTGTTTCGATGCGTAATTCATGATCCCCGATACATTGACAGTACGAAACGCGTCTTTCACCAATGTGATCGTCACATCATCACTCTGATCGAATGCAAGTTCACGTTCCCCGTCAAGAGCGATTGTTCCTGCCGGAAATTCGAGGCGCACCGGAACGCCCGGTTGCATATGTTTGACCTCGCCAATACCAATGGCGCCGATAATACCGGGCGCGAAGGGTACATTGAGGCGCATTTTGGCTTCATGGGGTGGCGTGAGGCCGACCATCAAGCCATGGGGATCTCGCCGTGAAACCGGTTCGAGAAGGCCTGCAATCGCCGACATGCCAATCACTTCAGGATCGGAGAACGTCACAAACAATTCGCGGAAATTTTCCGGTTTCCAAATGGCTTTTGCACCGACAAAACGTTCAGTCACAACGGCGACATCGACAATCGCAATATCTTCGGCACGATCACCGATTTTGATATCAAGTCGTTTGTTGCCTTCGAATGCAATTGCTTCAGGAACACGGCCCATCGCTGCGAGACCAACGGCCAATCCGGTGATGGTGGGTTCGCGATGTTCAGGGAAGGCATTGTTCGTGCCTGTTGAAATTCCGGCGATTGGAATCGAACCGCATTGCGAGACCACCGCACGATGCGTGCCATCACCGCCTAAAACAATGATGATTTTACAACCTGCTTCGCGCATGGCGGCCGTGGCTTTCAATGTGTCCTGAACCGTTGTCGTGATGTCCTGGCGCACATGATGAATTTCAGGAAAGATATCTTCCTTCAAATTCGCCGCACGCTCATAGGCACGCGTAATATGTCGACGGATGCCGCTTTTTTCCGGCATCATCAAAACATTCTGAACACCACATGCCCGCAATGCGGAAAGAACCCGCAGAATGATATTGGCACGGTCCGTGACCTGCAGTGTCGACGCATTGGCGACAACACGGCGAATATCGCTCGCCGAAACAGGATTGGCCACAATACCCACCAAGGGTCCCATTTTTAAACTCCCAGTACTCATGTTCTTGCCTTTTTGAAATCGGCCAGAACTTATTTTTCACGAGGCGAACGGTTTCCGCCTCGCTTGTCAAGACTTAACAGTTCAAAGACCATCAAAAGCGGCGAGTGCGCGCGCGGCATAAACCGCACCGGGGCCGCCGCCCATTTCGATGGCGACGCCGAGTGTTTCAGCTAATTCTTCACGCGAGGCACCGTGTTTCTTGGCGTTTGACACGTGAAAAACAATGCAATCACCGCAGCCTTTTGAGACAGCAATTGCAACCGCGAGCAATTCCTTGAATTTTGAATCGAGCGCGCCATCCTTGCTCGCTTCACTCATCAATTTTTGAAACGCGCCCATGCTGCCGGGGATCGCTTTGCCAAGCGCCATAAAGCGCGCATTCATGGCATTGAGTTCATCTTTCGGTGTAGCTGACACGGTCGAGGTCCTTTGTTGAGGATGAGAGAGATTTATGAAATTCCAAGTTTGGCTTTCAAATCATAGCGAACTGCAATCGCTGCGGTGGCGATGACTGACGCACCCGATCGTTCTGGATAGGGAATGTCCAAACCGCCTTTGACGAGCTTCACGGTCGCCTTGCCGACAGGCAGGCTTTTTCGAACCGCGTCGGCATCCACGGCTTCAGGCTTCTGCACGCCGATCGTCACTTCGATCTCAAGGTCATCGACAGGAATATCGAGGCTGCGTGTGAAGGGCAGGGAGGAATGATGGATGGCGTCTTGCACGGCGCGCAAAGCGGCCTTTGTGTAATCACCGCCATGCATATCATTGCCGTGACCCATTTCGAGAATGATGCGTTGCTTGGCCATGATTAAACTCCCGGCAAATCGAGCGAAACGATAGCGGCGGCATTGGCGATCACGGTGAGGTTTGTACCCTCATCATTCATGATCTCGAGCCCGCCTTCGACGACTTCAACCGAGGCTTTGCCATAAGGAAGAACGCCAATGATTTCGTTCTTGTTGACTGCTTCGGGTTTCGGCACGCCAATCAAGACATGGACAAACATGTTCTGAGGGCCTTGGCCCGCGGCATTCGCCACCGTGAGAGAATTATGCCAGAGCGCATCCTTCAACGCACGTATAGCCGCTTTCGTGTAGTCGGCCCCTGTAAGATCCGTGCCCATACCGATCTCGACGATCATCCGTTTCATCGCCATGCCGTTTCTCTCCCTTTAAATCGGCTGACGAGGCCCTCAGCCGACCAGCCTTTGCCGCTTTCGCTTTGACGCGCCCGCGAGCCTATCCGAGGAAGAGATTAGCAAGCGACTCGAGACTTGGTAAAGAAAATTTTTTTCAATTTCCTGTGAATTATCGACACCCTCTCGGCGAGAGACGCTTCATAGGTTTCCTAAATTGGTTGAAACTTTTTTCAGAAATAAAATTCAAATTAATAAAATAAAACCATTTAAAATCAATAATTTACATATTTAACCTCAAGTTAAGATTTGAACAAAACATGGGTGGTTATTAGCCCTAGTTGACCGCTTTGAAAGATTTTTTAAAAAAATAATTTACAAGAATTCTTGTTTGTGACAAAAATTTGATCAGGCGACTGGTAGGGTGGCTCGAACCGCACCTCCGGCAGCCAAAACTGAAATCGATGAAGCCTTCGGGCTCATGGGAGGTGCTCTAAGATGTTTAACGTTCCTAAGGACGCGATTTATAAGCGTATCAACCGCCGTAAGTTCCTTGAACTCGGTGGTGGTGTTGCGACGGCGCTCGGCACGGGTTCGCTCGCGGTGGGCTTGAATTCAACAATCATGAAAACTTCTGTTCAGGCCGCCTCATCGCCTGAAGCAAAGTGGAAGCAATATGCCGGCTCGAAGCTCGTCTTCATGTCGGAAAACACACCGCCTTCATTCGCAATCCGCGACACCATCAAAGACTTTTATGATTTGACGGGCATCACGGTTGAAGTTCTCACCGACGATCTTCCGGTTGTTCTTCAGAAAGTGGGTATTGACGTTAAGGGTGGCAAAGCCGACTTCCCGGTTTTCTATTCTCAAGACAAGCCAATTGGCGCAGCGCTTGCTGATTACTGCGCAGACTTCAGCAAGTTCATTAAAGACGACACACTCCCGCAGGATCCGGAAGGCTACGGCGCGGATGTGTGGTTCGACAACTTCCTTGATGCTTGCGGATCCATGTATGAAAAGGGCAAAATCGTTTCTCTGCCTTATGACGCCGCCATTGCTTGTACCTTCTATCGTCAAGATCTCTTCGAAAAATACTCGAAGGATTTTGAGAAGGAATACAAGTACCGGATGGAATTCAACGCGAAGACCACCTGGAAGAATGTTCTCGATTATGCGACCTTCTTCAAGAAATTGAAGCAGGCGGGTCAAGATGTGCCTTATGGTTACGCCCAGCATCTTGGAACATTCGCTTGGACAACGCAGCTCGACATCCAACGTTTGATGTACTCACACGGTCAGTGGCAGGACTTCAACGTTGATGACGTTCTGGGTTCAAAGAAGCCAGGCCCAACAAATTGGGGTGACGCACAATCCGTCGAGATGATGAAGCAGTTCAAGGCACTCGCCGATGTATCACATCCTGATAACCTCGCGAATGGCACACTCGAATTGAACACGGTTTATCAATCGGGTCAGATCGCGATGCAGGTGCAATACCACGAATTCGCGGCTTCCGTCGAAGACGAGAAGACCTCGAAGGCGGCTGGCGGTAAAACGGCCTATGCGCCGTGCCCGCTCGGTGAAGCATCTTGGATCAAGAACGGTGGTAAGGCTGTCAATGGCACGAATTGTGGCATTGGTGGTATTGCGATCAACAAGAATGGTTCGGAAGATATCCAACGCGCAGCTTTCATTTTCGCAAGCTACGCAACATCGAAGAAGCTTCAATATAATGTGTTGAAGGGTCTCGGTGGTACACCGACCCGTAAGTCAGTTCTTGCTGAGCCGGATGTGGTGGCTGCTCGTAAGCGTCCTTCAAAGATGCCAAACGCATTGACCTTCGAACCCGTTTACGATTTCGGCATT